>JANMYC010000557.1:0-10503 GCA_031381715.1 Saprospiraceae bacterium | reverse complement strand
GTGCTCAAGCACATGATCATAAAAATGCGAAATTGACGCTCATCTCTGAAAAATAATTTAAGTGCTGCTAAGTTCATTTTAAAATTATTGTTTGGGTGAATTATATGAAAAATCGATTTTGTATTCGTTGCAAAACTCATAAATATTATAAAATAATTTAATTAAACAAATAGTAAGCCAGTAGCGTTTATTTCATTCTTTTATCTCAAATTAGGCTTTTCCCCTTGCAAATATTGTCTATTTACATGATCGGGATAAGTCCACGAAAGCCAAGTCAATCCTTTTTGTGCATTCCAAAAAGACTCTTTTTTCCTTTCCAATGCCTCCAAAAAGGCGGTTTTATCTTTAATGGCGTAACGAACGTCCTTTTCAACATTAATCAAAGTACTATCTGAATTGGGTAAATGAGCGATAATTTTATCAATATTTTGATAGAGTATGTATGTGTTTTTATCAGATACATCTCTGACCAAAAAATCAACATCTATAAACCCGCTTTTTACATTCGCTTGAAGATTATAATTAGTAATAAAATTATCCCAATTCACGAAGCAATTCAATAACATGACTGCATATAGCGCCCACACGCCCTGTGTTATAAAGTAAAAAAAAGAGCGTTTTTCTTTAATTTTTAAATATAAAATCCCCAAACCTATTAAAACAAGGCTTAAAAAAATGAAGACACCAACGCGCTTATATGCCAAACCATAGTAATCAATATATTGCCAATTACGCATCCCAACCGATAAGGCTAATACACCATTTTGCACCAACCATGCATAAGTCCACCCCCTCAGTATTTTATTGTTTTTTATGAAATTGAGGTCGCCTTTGAACAACCAAAAGACTACGGCAAGAGCCAAGAGAATCCCGAAAATCAAAATATACGTCCCTTCGTGAACATAACTTTTCAGTTCTTGGGGTGTGCGCATGATTGAATCGCCAATCCAGACATATTGTATATCCAAAATATTATTTAAAAACAAAAGGCCATTCAGTAAAATCACCAATAAAATACCGCTTTTATAGCTATTTTCTATTGCTTTTTCGTGTTCAGGCGATTCTACAAGATGCTCATCTTCATTCAAAAAAATACTTTGAAGGTTATCAAATTTTTTAAAATCTATCAATTGATGCTTCCAAATAGCTGCACCAACAACGATTGAGCCCAATATGAAAAAGAAAACATGCCCGAAATCCCAATTAAAAGAAAAAATCTTGAAAACCTCGCCCCAAAATCTGTCAGCCAGCTCCGCAAACTTTTTATTCGCGGCATAGTAAATAAAATAAAAAATAGGTAAAATAAATATGGATATAACTGTCAACTTAAGCTGTTTCTTGAGTTCAGTTTTACCTCTTAAAAATGGTATATTACCCAACTCCTTAAAAAAGTGTTTAGGAGTCTCGAGTAAATTTGAAGCATATAATAAACCCGCATACACCAAAAAGCGAATCTCTTTTTGTTGTGCCAATCCTACCATTGTTGAAAAACTCAGTACATATATTATCCTCGAAACTACTGAGCCATTCAAAACAACTAAAAGGGAAAGTAACAATGTTCCAGCCATCAGAATGTTGACTTTTTTATCTTTCCTACTATCTTCAAATACATACAATATTGCTCCAATGATAAATATTGTAAAAATGGTAGTATTAATGCCCATTTCCTCCATCCAAAAAAGATAATTGAATAACAGAGTGCCAATGAGAATAAGAGCCGATGGAACGATTTGTCTTTTCATTTTATAAGGTTACAGATTAACGATGAAATATTTGAATTAGTATATTATCGCAAATAACTTTGAAAAACAAAGTTTAGGTACAAAAAAAATTTTATCCTATATTTTTAAGCAAACTCTCTAATGCACTCAAGTAATCCGTGAAAGCCTTGCGGCCTGAAATAGTAGCAGAATATGTCGTTTGAGGCTTTTTACCAACGAATTGCTTTCTAATCTCGACGTAGCCATCTTTTTCAAGTGTCGACATGTGGCTCGCCAAATTGCCGTCCGTCATGCCTTTATCGCCACCCAATGAACCCAACATATCTTTAAAAGTCGTAAAATCCACCCAATCATTCACCATGAGAATGGACATGATACCGAGCCGCACTCGATTATCAAACGCTTTATTATTGAGATGTTGTAATATTTCTTTCATTTTAAAATAGTAGATAGTCAATCCGTTGACAGTACTCCGTTTCACGTTGCTCAAAACCCGAAACTCAAAACTCAAAACTCAAAACTTAAAACTTAAAACTCAAAACTTAAAACTCAAAACTCAAAACTTAACAAGGGCAAATGTATCACTAATTTTTGTTCCTTTCATATTTTGCGTACATCATCAAACCATAGATGATATGCAAAAAACCAAAGCCAATTACCCAAAACTCTAAACCATAGCGAAGGAGAAACATCGCCAATATGCCCAAAGCAATCTCCACAATGCCCAAATACATAACATCATGCAAAGTATATTTGCTTCCGTTCACCAATGCCAAACCATAAAAAACCAACGTAGCGGGCGCCACAAATGCCAAATACCCATGCCACATCATCGCTAAACAAAACAAACCACCAGCCACTAAAGGAATTCCAAGGTTAAATAATAGGCGCAGTGCCGTTTTATACCAAATGGTCTGCCCCTTGCGTTTCGCTTGGCGCGTTGTGAAATAGATGCCCAAAAGCACCGCTGCCATTATAGTGATGAATCCATCCAACAGAAAAAAAGACATGTAACCGTATCCCCATTTAGTAGAATCCAGCGCCCGAGCGTAATAAACATATCTATGATCATATTGAAAAGGAACAATATCCAGATAAAGATATGCTGCCGTTGCGCCAATGAGGGCACAAACACCCGCAGCCACGCCCGATAGTCCGCTCAAACCGATGAATCGGGAAGAACGTTCCATGAGAGTGCGTATTTCGCGGAGATCTTTTAATTGCTCTTGAGGTGATGACATGGTGCCGTGATGTTTTTAAAAATTGTCAACTTTCATTTTTCTTTTAAGAAGGAATACGTGCATAAAAGAACTTTGAAAAACAAAGTTAATGCTTTAAATTGAATTCCCAAATATTTTATAGGCTTAATTTCAACAAACAGTTCTAATCTATAGATGAGACAATCATCTGACTAATAAAAAAGACCAAAAAGAGCTATTTCTATTAAAATTTTAAAAAAATACTGAGGGGGTCATTTTTATCCCTAAAAAAAGTGAAAAGTCTTTAAATTTGCGGTTCTTTTTAAAAAGATGAAAGACATAAGAGGAAAGATTAAAGAAGGTTTTATTAATTTACTTTTCTACTTTTTATGTAAAACAACGATTTTTTCATTTTCAACATAGAATTTAGCAGAAAATGCAACATTTTACCTCTGTTCATGACGTGGACGACCCGTTAGGCTTACTGGCTGACGCGAGGGCTTGCAAAGCTCATCCAACACAATTTTCAGAAATTGGGAAAGGAAAAACGCTCGGTATGATTTTTTTCAACCCATCTCTTCGTACCCGCATGAGTACCGAAAAGGCTGCCATTAATCTCGGCATGACCATTATTTCGATGAATGCGGAGACGGGTTGGAAGCTCGAATTTGAGGACGGCGTGGTGATGAATGGCGATAAAGCGGAACATATTCAAGAAGCGGCGGCGGTAATGAGCCAATATTGCGATATCTTGGCGGTACGTTCATTTCCGACTTTGGTTGATCGTGAAAAGGATTATCAAGATTATGTAATTTCTAAGTTTAAAAAATATGCTCAGGTGCCCGTTATCAGCCTTGAAGGTTCGATGGTGCACCCTCTTCAATCGTTGACGGATTGGTTGACCATTGAAAGTTTTAAAACAAAACCGAAACCGAAAGTTGTTTTGACATGGGCACCACATCCGAAGGCACTGCCGCAGGCTGTTCCGAATTCATTTGTGGAGTGGATGAAAATCACGGATTATGATTTTGTAATTACACATCCAGAAGGTTATGAATTGGCGGAGTCATTTACTGAGGGGTGTCGCATCGAATATGACCAAAATAAAGCCTTAGAAGGAGCTGATTTTGTGTATACCAAAAACTGGTCAAGCTATCAGGATTATGGTAAAATACTCAGCATGGATGGCTCTTGGACAATCACAAAAGAGAAAATGGCTTTAACCAATAATGGTAAATTTATGCACTGTTTGCCCGTGCGCCGCAACCAAATCGTGATGGATGAAGTGTTGGATTCACCAACTTCAATCGTTATTGAGCAAGCAAATAATAGGACTTTTGCGGCAATGGCTGTTTTAAAAAATTTATTGAAATAGGATTGAGTAGTTAGTTAATAAGTTGTCAGTAGTCAGATTATAACTGCTTAAAAATTCCATTTCTGTTGAAATGGAATTTTTTTTACGGATTTAAAGACTAGAACAAGTGTTCTAATTATTTTAAAATCTTCCTTCTAAAATTTTAAAACCTCTAAAAAAGTCCATAATTCAAAATTAGAACAAATGTACCAATTTTATAAATGCCATTAAAATATGAAACAAGAATTAGTAGTGATAAAAATTGGGGGCAATGTGGTGGATAACCCCGCAGTGTTGAGCCAAGTTTTAAAGGATTTTGCAGCGATTGATACTAAAAAAATATTGGTGCACGGTGGTGGTAAAATCGCCGACGTTTTATTAAAAAAACTACAAATTGAACCTAAAAAAATAGAAGGTCGGCGCATTACCGATGAAGACACTTTGGATGTGGTGACGATGGTGTATGCAGGTTTGATTAATAAAAAAATAGTGGCTCAACTGCAAGCCAACGACTGTAATGCATTGGGCTTGACTGGAGCGGATTTAAACAGCATTTTAGCCCATAAACGCTCGAAAGGAAGCATTGATTACGGCTTTGCAGGGGATATTGATGCCGTGAATACTGAGGGGTTGTCGGGGCTACTTGAAATCGCACAAACCATTGTTTTTGCACCAATTACACATGATAAAAAAGGACAATTATTGAATACCAATGCCGATACGATTGCCTCCATGTTGGCAGTGGGATTGAGTGAAAAGTATGACGTAACCCTTAAATATTGCTTTGAAAAACAAGGCGTTTTATCAGACGTAAATGATGATAATTCAGTGATTCCGAACATCGGTTACGAAGCATTTCAGAAAGGAAAAGCTGATGGAATTTTCTTTGAAGGCATGATTCCGAAGCTCGATAATGCTTTTAATGCCATGAAAAATGGTGTAAAATCAGTTGTCATCTGCGGTACTGAGGGGGTGGTGAAAGAAATTGGAACAAGACTTATTTTATAGTTGTTGGTTATTAGTTATTGATTGTTGGTTAACCTACTATAATCAATAACCGATAACTAATAAACAATAACCAATAACCATATTATGGAAGCAATATCACTTTTAAAAAAACTCATTGCCACTCAATCTTTTTCAAGAGAAGAAGATAAAACGGCGGATATTATTGAGGCGTTTTTTAAAGAAAAAAGTATACCCACTGAGCGCAAAGGCAGCAATATTTGGGCTAAAAATGCCTTTTATACTGAGGGGTTGCCTGTCGTGCTGCTCAATTCTCACCACGATACCGTCAAGCCAGTGAGTGGCTGGACACGTGATCCGTTCTCTCCAGATACAGAAAACGATATTTTATATGGACTCGGCTCTAACGATGCGGGCGGACCACTGGTGTCTCTGATTGCTACATTTTGCCATTTTTATGATAAAAAACTGCCTTTTAATCTCATTTTAGCGGCTACTGCGGAGGAAGAGATTTCGGGAGCTCATGGCATTGCATCTATTTTGCCAGAGTTACCACCAATTGCAGTGGGCATTGTGGGTGAGCCGACGATGATGCAAATGGCGGTTGCTGAAAAAGGCTTGATGGTGGTAGATGGCATCGCTCATGGTAAGGCTGGTCATGCGGCACGCAACGAAGGGGTAAATGCCATTTATATTGCTTTAGAGGATATTGAGACCATTAAAAATTTCAAATTTGATAAAACATCTGATTTTTTAGGGGATATAAAAATGACTGTAACGCAAATAGAAGCAGGCACTCAGCACAATGTCGTGCCTGACACCTGCAAATTCGTCATTGATGTTCGCTCCAATGAATGTTACTCCAATGCTGAAATTTTTGAAATCCTTCAAAAGGAAGTGGAATCAGAGCTAAAACCACGCTCATTTCGCTTAAATTCTTCTCGAATTGCACTTAACCACCCACTTATACTGAGGGGTATTGAATTGGGACTTTCTTACTACGGCTCGCCGACGTTAAGCGACCAAGCATTGATGCCTTTTGAGACTTTGAAAATAGGACCTGGTGATTCCGCTCGTTCACATACAGCGAATGAATATATTGGTGTAAAAGAAATAGAGGCAGGAATAGAGATTTACATAAAACTATTGGAGAATTTGCACCTTTAAAACGTTTTGAGTTACATACAAATGTTCCTAAAAAAAGAAAACCCTCGTAGCTAGTACAAGGGCTTCTAACCCAAACAAATAAACACAAAAACTATCTTTAATCGAAATTGATTGTCATGTAAAAATAAGTCACTTAAATAAGGGACAAAGGTAATTGATTAAAATAAAATACGAAAATATTTAACGAATTTTGACCAATATTGTTGCAACAATATTCTGTAAGTGCAAAATTATTCAATTGATAAAAGCTTACGTAATTCTTTTTAAAACATAAAACTAAAGCCTTCATCAAAACGATGTGTCACCACCGATTTTTATTTCGACCAAATACTTAAATACACGACCAAGCACTGCTTTGTTTGCCCAATGGAACTTACTTACGCATCAATTTGTTAATGAAATGAATTTATTTTTTTGAAAAAATTATTCAAATTTCCTGACTCATCCGTTTGATGAGATATGAAAAGTGAAATAAATCACCCCTTTTTTATCTATTTTTTTGAACGAAACTTATAATAAGTAGTTGGGCTAAAATAAACACTGCTATCTTTTTCAAGTCAGCTCTAAAAATCATTCAAAACTCTCGCTTTGCTCCGCATTTTGGATGATTTTTTAGCCCGACGATAATAACGCCTGCAGGCAGGCAGATTTATTTTTATACGCCTACTTACATTTTTAAACTTACACATTGATAGACTAATGTTCATAGATATTCTTTGTTTGGCAGCTTCAGCTTATGGTTTTTTTCTGGGTTTTAAAGAAGGCATCGTTAATACCGTTTTTAGAACTTTGTCTATATTCATAGCCATGATGGCGGCTTTTAAATTTTCTCCTTACATGACAGAAATGTTGGAGAAAGGTTTTGATGTCAACAATCCATTAATGTTTATAGTGGGTTTTGTGGTTACGTTTTTTCTGGTTTTGTGGCTATTGAGGTTGGCTGGTAATGTAGTGACTCAGGGGATGGAAGTGGCACACGTCAATCTCCCAAATCAAGTAATTGGTGGTACCGTTTTAGCGTTTATATTCGTCATATTTTACAGTATTATCGTTTGGTTTGTAGATAGCGCGGGAATGGTAGAAGGCAATACAAAAGCATCTTCTTACACTTTCCGATATTTAGAGCCACTGCCACAGAAAACCTTTTCGTTTTTAGGTGCAATGAAACCTTCATTTCAGAAGTTTTTTCAAAAAACAAACCAAGTGATGGATGGGGTTGAAAAAAGTAGGGTAAAACATACTGAAACAAAAACAGATATTTACGATATTCAAGACAATACCAACCCTAATAATCAAAGAGCAGTTCCTAATCAACAGCCACAAAGGCCTCCATCGAACAATCCTTACGATAATTCGTACCAACCAGAGCAGTAAGGGATAATGATATCCTATTAAAACTTGGAAAATGTGATAGGATAAGTAGGCGTAAAGAAATAAACACTGCTATCGTCGGGCTGTAAAATGTAAAAAATGCGGAGCAGAGCGGAGTATTTTTTACATTTTATAGAACCGACTTAAAAGTATAGCAGTGTTTATTTTAGCCCAACTATTTAACCCTTATTATTTCAATTTATTTTTTATTTAAAATGTACTTTTGTGCCTTTAACATTCCTTGCATGAAGGCATAGAATAATCCCTTTTAAAAGAATTTTTAAGTCATTTTATAAAAGTTTTATGACACAAAATAAACGTTATTTAGTTACATCGGCGTTGCCTTATGCCAATGGACCACTGCACATCGGTCACTTAGCTGGGGCGTACTTGTCGGCGGATGTATTTGTGCGCTATTTGCGCCTAAAAGGAGAAGATGTTGTTTGGGTTTGTGGCTCCGATGAGCACGGCGCAGCTATTACTATTCGCGCTATGAAAGAGGGTTTAACGCCTCGTGAAATCATTGACAAATATGATGCAATGTTCCGCAAAGCTTTTGAGGGCATGGGCATCGCTTTTGATATTTTTCACCGCACCAGTGAGCCCATTCACTACGAGACGTCGCAAGATTTTTTCAGACAATTATATAAAAATGGTGAGTTTGAAGTCATCGAAAATGAGCAATATTTTGATGAAGAAAAACAGCAATTTTTAGCTGACCGTTATATCATCGGCACGTGCCCCGTGTGTGCTAACCCCGATGCGTATGGCGACCAATGTGAAAAATGTGGCTCAACGCTCAGCCCCAATGACTTGAAAGCGCCGATTCGTTCTACGCTTTCAGGTTCTTTTCCAGTTAAAAAATCAACAAAACATTGGTTTTTGAAGCTAAATGAGTACGAAGTATGGCTCAAACGCTGGATTACTGAGGGGGTGCTTGAAAATGAAGACGGTACGACTACCCTCACGCACAACCCCGCTGAGTGGAAAAACCACGTCATGGGTCAATGTCGCTCCTGGCTCGAAGGTGGCTTACACCCTCGTGCAATGACGCGCGACTTGGATTGGGGGATTCCCGTGCCACCTGAAATAGATGAAACTGGGACTAAAAAACTCTACGTGTGGTTGGATGCACCCATTGGCTATATTTCAGCCACAAAACAATGGGCAATCAATCAGGGCGAACCCGATTTATGGAAAAAATATTGGCAGGACGAGGATTCTAATTTGATTCATTTTATCGGTAAAGACAATATTGTTTTTCACTGTTTGATATTCCCTGCGCTTTTAAAAGAGCATGGTGGCTATATTTTACCTAAAAATGTGCCGGCTAATCAGTTCATGAATTTGGAAGGTCGTAAAATTTCGACTTCTAAAAACTGGGCAGTTTGGGTGCATGAATATTTAGAGGATTTTGAAGGCAAACAAGATGAGTTGCGCTACAATATGATTAAAAACATGCCAGAACAACAAGACTCAGAGTTCACTTGGAAGCGTTTTCAAGAGTCGAATAATAATGAGTTGGTGGGCAATTTGGCTAATTTTATCAATCGGGTTTTAGTATTAACCAATAAATATTTTGAGGGCAAAGTACCTAATTTGGCAGCTGGAACGGTTGCATCAAGCGACAATCAAGCCGAACAGGTAGCCCCCTCAGTAGAATTGATAAAATTGCTTAGCGGATTAGAAAGATTGGGTTCATTTATCGAGGCTTATGATTTCAGAAGTGCATTACAAGTATTGATGGATATTTCAACGCAAGGCAATCAATTATTACAATTCAACGAGCCTTGGAAAACTTTTAAAACGAATCCAGAAGCAGCCAGTACTGTCTTGAATTTGGGTATTCAGATTGTGAAAGCATTAACCGTAGCGAGTCAGCCGTTTTTACCATTCATGTCAGCTAAGTTGTGTAAAATGCTGAACATCAATGATTTGAAAAATGGCGATTGGAGTGAAATGCTTGAAACTTTACAAAAAGGCGAATTAATCATTGCCGAAGGTCATCAACTGACAGGGACGCAACATCTTTTCACGCGTATTCTGGATGAAGTAATTGAAGCTCAAATTAAAAAATTAGAAGATACAGATATGGTAAACAATCAAGCAGCCGAGGAATTAACAGAACCGACACCCCCTCAGTATTTGCCCTTAAAATCAGAAATTGTTTATGATGATTTTGATAAAATAGACATTCGCTCAGGCGTTATTCTAGAAGCTGAAAAAGTACCTAAAGCGGATAAATTATTAAAATTAAGCATTGATTTGGGTTTTGAAACGCGCACGATTGTATCAGGCATTGCCGAGCATTTTAAGCCAGAAGAAATTATCGGTAAACACGTTTTGGTCGTGGCAAATTTAGCACCTCGCAAACTGAGGGGTATTGAATCAAACGGAATGATTTTGACGGCTGAAAATTCAGAGGGCAAATTAGGCTTCGTGAGCCCGCCCGAAGGTTGGATGAATGGGTCAAATGTGAAATAAAAGTCATTTTATCGAAAAATTAAAGGGCATTGAGGAGCTAATATTACTCCGTAATGCCCTTTATTTTGATTGAAGAAAATAATAGACAAAGAGAGTTATATTATTATTTAATAAAACATTAGATTTGTAAGTTTTTGATTCTAAGGGTTTTATGATAATCCTTAGAATAGCTATCTTACAATTTAAAACAAGTTTCCCTTTTTAGCGTTTTTACTAATAAAACATAATGCGCGGTTCAGTT
>JANMYC010000556.1:0-2860 GCA_031381715.1 Saprospiraceae bacterium | reverse complement strand
TTGATTGGGTTCCCCTACCAAATAGCCCAAGCAGTTTTCTTTTTCACCGTACATCAAATGCGCCGCGACGTAGCCTTTTTGACCCATTTTACCGTAAATACCAGCACATTGAACATCATTTGGAACCAGTTCGTCGTTTTCAGGACGGTATTTGGGCACGACGAACAGAGAAATACCTTTTGTTCCCACGGGTGCACCTTTTACGCGAGCCAACATGAGATGCACTATATTATCAACGGCATCGTGTTCTCCGCCCGAAATATATATTTTTTGACCTTTTATTTTATAAACGCCTTCCGAAGTGCCATCTCCATTCAACACAGGTTCGGCAGTAGATACCATATCGGATAGAGAACTGCCCGCTTGGGGCTCAGTGAGTGCCATTGTGCCTTGCCAATCGCCCGAAAACATCTTGGGCAGGTATGTTTCTTTCAGTTTCTCGGAACCGAAACTGAGTATCAGATTAGATGCGCCTTGCGTCAAAAATGGATAACAAGCGTTGACATTGGCGGCATAAAAGCTCAATAAACCCATGTTTAAAATACTCAAAGGCATCTGCATACCACCGTATTGCGCGGGTGCATGAGCCGATATCCAACCACCTTCGGCTATTGACTTGATGATGACTTTAAGTTGCGGATGGGCTTTGACACCGCCATTTTCAAAAACGGCTTTTTTCCTGTCCATATCCATGTAAAATGGATAAAGATGGGTATCAGATATTTGCTTTGCTGAATCGAGCAGCATTTCAAGGGTATCTTTGTCGTAATCTGAGTAATAAGAAAAACGATTGAGTTTTTCAGCTTCGAGCATTTCAAAAAGCAAAAAGCGTAGATTGCGGTAGTTGAGATATTGGGACATAGATTGGACTAATTTACGAGATAGTGTGTTAAGTTTTATTTAAAACTCTTTTAAAATAAATGTATCTGCACCATTAATTCGTTTAATTTTCGAATTAAGTTGACAAATGTAGTTAAAATAAAATTTGCTTCCATATATTTTTATGCGTAATATTCTTAAAATAAGTGCTTTATAAATTCGATAATAATAGATGTGTTAATTCTATGTTTTTTACTGCTTTAAAAAGTCCTAAAGTTGACTTTTTTATTTTAATTTGCCAAAAAGATAGCCGATGATTTTTGTACTACTCGTATCGTTGATGACATATTTTGCTACCCCTGAGGTTTCGGGATTACCCCCCTCAGTAGCTGAAGAAACAAAACAACCTCAACTCGAAAAAGTTGATGTGGCTGGACATTGGGAGGGTACTATCACCCGCGATGAAGGAGGTGGCAAACGCACTGTGTATCAAATGGAACTTGATTTGACTCAGAAAACGAAAGAAATCACGGGTTTTTCAACGGTTCATTTTGATGATGGCACAAAGCAATATCACGCTAAAATGGAAGTAAAAGCCAAATTGAACGGTACTTATCTCAAATATCTTGAAACCAAGGTGCTGAATGCTGACCCGATTCCGAGCTCGGATTGGTGCATCAAAAAAGCAGATTTGATTCATCGCATTCAAGATAGTAAGCCTACTTTAGAGGGAATATGGGAAGGCGTTACTTCTTTTGGTGATTGTATGCCTGGTCGTATTTTTTTACAAAAAGCACCGCCACGCGCCTAAAAACTTATGATAGGAGTTGACTATATTATAGTGGGGCAAGGTTTAGCGGGTACCGTGATGGCTTTTCATTTATTATCAGCGGGGCAAAAAATAGTCGTGATTGATAAAGATATTGCCTTTGATAAAAATGAGGAAAGTATTTCATCGAGAATTGCGGCGGGTGTAATTAATCCAATTACGGGCAAACGCTACGTGAAATCGTGGAAAATTGACCAATTACTACCCGTGGCTCGCCAGACCTATCAGGAAATTGAAGCATTATTAAATGTGTCTATTTGGCATGAAAAGTCATTTATGCGCACCATTAAAAGTATTGAAGATGAAAATCAATGGCTTTTAAAATGCAGCTACGATGAATATGCCCGATATTGTTCTGATAAAATATACCCCTCAGTATCTGAGCATATTTCAGATGATTTTACCGCTTTTATTGAAATAAAACAAGCTGTCCAAGTCAACATGGCAGCTCTGATTCAGGCTTTTAATCAATATTTTAAAAAGCAAAATATACTATTTAAAGACAGTTTTGATTATAACGCCATAAAATATGAAGCATCCGAGGTAATTTATAAAGATTTTAAAGCCTCTAAAATCATATTTTGTGAAGGGGCTGAAGGGGCTCAAAATCCTTTTTTCAATTGGCTCCCTTTTAATTTGGATAAAGGAGAATTATTGGTGGTGCGTATTTCTAATTTTAATTTTAATAATATTTTTAAGCATGATGTTTCGCTTGTGCCTTTGGGGAATGATTTATACTGGGTAGGAGCAACGAATGAATGGAAGTTTGAGGATGCTTTGCCCACCGAAGCCAATCGGCAAAAAATGGAAAATGAGTTAAAAGCTATATTGAAAATACCTTTTGAAATAGTTGAGCATAAAGCCGCTATTCGACCGACTGTAAAAGATAGGCGACCTTTCATTGGTTGCCATCCTCAATATTCGAGTTTGGCGATTTTTAATGGATTGGGTACAAAAGGCGCATCGTTAGCTCCGTATTGGTCAAAACATTTTGTGGATGCCTTATTATATGGTATTGAGTTGGATAAAGAGGTAGATATTACGCGTTTTAATAACAGTACTGGTAACTTCGGATAACTCAATTTAATACTTGGAAATGCCGTTAGGCATGTTATATCGGTAGAAAAAATATTTATTATTATGGAGTTCCGTAGGAACGATATATTGAAAACATATTTTAATATGCCGTTCCTACGGAACTTGTGGGCTTTT
>JANMYC010000117.1:0-6451 GCA_031381715.1 Saprospiraceae bacterium | reverse complement strand
CGAAATATTCAAATTGAGCAAATTTACTCCCGGTATATCATTGACATCAAAACCATTAGGCATTTCTAAATCTTTATGGTCTTTCCCATTTTTGAAATTTTCGATGGGAGAAATATGTTGCTCAGTTGTAATATTAGCGATATCTACCGTTTCTAAAACTGGCAAAATTTCGGATTCTTTTTCAATTTCTTCAAAGGTATCACTTTCTGCTGCTGGTAAAATCGTGTGTGAAATATGTGTATTTTTTAAATTGTCGGTAGCACTTTCAGGCACTTTTAAACCCAAAACGCGGTATAAAATAATGAAATTGGACTCTTCAAATTGTTCGTATGTGAAATTTTCCATCGAGCGCAAATAGCGTAAAAGTTCGCCCACTTCTGATGATATATTGCGTACTTTTCTAACGTGCTCCGAATGGACTATTTCGTCCTGCCCATCGGCTTTGGCTCTGCGCAATTCAAGATAAGTATCTTGCCAAAAATTCATATATTGAATGACATTGCTCACTCTATCAAATGAGGTTGGCACGTTGATGAAATGTCCATTTCCATCTTTTGAATATACCCCATCAGTAATGACAGGAATCAGCCGCTTGGCATTTCCCAAATTCTGTAAAATTTGCATCGCATTGTGCATGCACTTTTCAGATTTTAAAAAATTATCACTGATGAGTAAAAGGATAGGTGCATTGTTGTTTTCAGCCCTTGATCCAAGCGTCTCGATGCCATGTTCTGAATTAAAAATGACTCTTTCTACCTCTATTTGAGATGCGACTGCGCTGGCAATTTTAGCTGCAACAAACTGATTTTCGACACAATATGCCAATATTAGATTTGTCATACTTGATAAGATTGTTTTGTTTTAATAGAGCAATTTACAAAATAAAATCGTTTTTTTTTCTGAGTGTTCGTTCAAAAAAAGCTTTTTACGTGTTCTTAATGTAAATTATAGTGCAATTTTTCAAAAATTAAGAATTAGCATAACTTTCAAATATGATGTAAAAATACAGTCTGAATTTTTAAAATAAAGAATAATGTATATGAAAAATACATTTTAAAAAAATCAGACTTTCAATAAGATGATTGATTTATGAAATATTTATTTTGTAAATAATTGAAAATCAATTATTTGAAAGTTTTTAAAACAGATTAATTCATTTCTAAAATACTAATTTAGATTTTTTATTGAAATGAATGATACACAAATATAATATCAAAAAACAGGCTTTTCAAATATTTATTCAGTTAGCAGCTTTTTTATTAACTCATCGAACTCATTTTTGAACGCGCCGTATTTGCTTGTAGCGGGCCCGTCAAATCCAGTATGTATTTGTCTTACCTTATTATTTTTATCTAAAATAACCATTGTTGGATAAGCAATAACTTGATTCAGCCACGGCAAAGCTTTGCTTGCGTCATCCTTTTCAGTAGTGGTTCCTGCTATTAAAATTTCATACGGAACAACCATTTTCTGTTTGTAAGTAGCTACTTGAGTTTTTGCTATGTCCGCATTTCTTTCAAAAGCAAGAGCAATAACTGCCAACTTTTCATTATTAGCTTGTTTGAGGTATTCCGTCAAAAAGTTAGTTTCATCTCTACAATTAGGGCACCAAGTTCCCATTATCTGGATAATTTTAACTTTTTGACCATAATCTTTTAATGAAATTTGCCTTCCGTCCGCATTTGGAAAATTAAAATTGACGGATTCGGCGTTGTTTTTTAAGGTAGTAATCGAGTTTGCTGAACGCAACTCAAATGCTTCATTTTTCTTAGCAGACCAAACTTCCTGTCCTGTTTTACCACTTCTGAATAAACCATCCAAGCCGCCATCTGGTCTTATTCGGCCTTCAAATAAAAACGCATGAGAGCCATCAAAACATGAAAGGTAAAACTTATCGGTTTGAACTTCACCGTCCAAAAAGCGATAGTCGCCGGTTTCTGTGCGGAAGGTACCCCTCAGTATATTGCCGTTTTGCTTGAATTCGCCGACTGCTTTGTAGGGCTTTTCACTGTTCAAATCGAAAGTACATTCCCATTTTCCGCTCAAATCAGCAGTAGGCTTCTTTTTTAAAGTCGTAAAACGGTGGTCTTGACCGTAATGAGCAATAAATGGAATCGAAGAACTTTTAGCGGGCGTAACCCATTCACCTTCCATGACTCGCTCGCGATATAGGGCGCGGATGTATGAACCAAACACGGGAAAATTGATTAAAATCGTATCTTTTCCAGTCTCTTTATTTCTACCTACTTTAATGTCTTCGGGCGCCACTGGAATCCGCTCTTCACCATTGATTACGTTGATAGTGAAGTCTTTATCCGTTGTATATTTCACTTCAAATAAAAAAGGCAACTCCCCCTCAGTAGATTCCTCAAATTTCATATTCATCTTTTCTGGTAACGGTTCACCTTTTTTATTGAGGGAAACAGTGTTGGGAGTGAGTTGCAAAACGGCTCTCCAAATGCCTGGCGCAACGGATGAATATTTATTTTCCATCACTAAACACGATTGCGAAAATGTAGAAAATAGAATGAAAATTAGTGAAAATACGCGGAACGCGTTTAGATTTTTCAACTTAGAAACCATAGGTATATTCTTTATTAATAACAGTTAAAATGATAAAACCAGTTTCTTGAAACTTGGCGAGCCAAATTTAGAGCCTTTATTAGTTTTTACAGTTCTTTCAACAAATTAATTTTCAAGTAGTTGACTTTTAAAAAATAAAAAAGGGGACATTCATGTGCAGTCGCATACGAATAACCCCCTTAGAGATATACAATAAAACAATTTTTGTTACTTGGTATTCTGCAAATTCACTACAAAACCGTCAATGTTTTTGCGTTTGACGATTTTCAAATAGCTTGCAGCGGAAGTTTGACTTTCAAAGGGACCAATCATGACCTTGTAATTTGGGTCGCCAGTTTTACCTTTTACAATACTGACAAATACGTTTTTGAAATTATCATCCAAATTATCTACTTTTCTAACCATGTTTTCATGATTAGCAAGCACTGCTACTTGAATGGCGAAACCTGCCGAGGCATTGGGTTTGTTCATATTCAATGCGACAAATCCTGCTTTGGTTTTTTCAACTCCTTTATAACTGGCTGCGGTTGCAACAGAGTTTTTTTTTATTGCTGCTGGTTGAGCAACAACGTTTTTATTGGGTACAGTTCGGTATTCACGAGGTATAGAACGTTCTTCAATGCCCTTTGAGGCGATATAATCGACTGGATCGGGCATTGGCACTGGTTTGGGCGCTTGTCTAATGAGGGGTGTAGTGCCATTCAGTTTGATTGATGAACTACTTTTTCCTTCTTGTATTTTATCATCAGTATATTCTTCGATTTTCACGCGTACTTCATCGTCGCTACCTATTCCTAATTTTGCGCCGGCTGCTTTTGATAAATCCGTTACGCGTTCACTAACAAATGGTCCTCTATCATTGATACGAACTATGACTGATTTACCATTATCTGTACGAGTAATTTTTACTAAAGAACCAAAAGGCAGTCTTTTATGAGCGGCAGTGAGTTGATTATGATTGAAGATTTCGCCGCTTGCGGTTCTACTTCCTTGAAATTTTGAAGAATAGACCGAGGCTATGCCAAACTCTTGAGCAGCCGATGCTGTCCAAGCAATAAAGCTAATAAGAACAAC
Organism: Saprospiraceae bacterium; assembly: GCA_031381715.1. Classification (GTDB taxonomy): domain Bacteria; phylum Bacteroidota; class Bacteroidia; order Chitinophagales; family Saprospiraceae; genus JAAFJT01. The sequence goes on along the minus strand of JANMYC010000117.1, from coordinate 2,794 downwards.
TAATATAGTGTTCAATTTTCTCATAATGTATGTTTTTTTATAATTGAGTATGTTACCGTTATTGAACGCTAAATTACAATCATTTATTTTACTATGCAAATATTTTGAACATTTGCTGGTGTTTTATACGAAATTTTATTGTATTAATACGTATTTTTGCATCGTTTTTCAGAATAATAATTGGTTTTGAGTAACGTATTCTGCTTATCAAATAAAATGTATGGATTGATATATTTAAAGTTGATTTGCAAACCTTACTGAATTTATTCTGTTTATGATTTTTATTTTATAATATTCGTATTTCTGATAAGGGATTTTCTAACTCTATTTTTTAAAAATATTAAAAACGCACTTTTTTTTTAAAAAAATAGTTGTTTTAAAACTTTTGGCGAAGCTTTTATGCTTAATTTTGATGAAATTGGGCAGCAGTTTTCGATTAATTTTAATTAGATTTATATAAAAAATGAGTAAAAAAGGTAGAGTATTAGTTGCAATGAGCGGTGGTATAGATAGTACTGCTGCTGCGATGATGCTCCATGAAGAAGGTTATGAGGTGGTAGGCATCACGATGAAAACGTGGGATTATGCCAATAGCGGCGGCTCTAAAAAGGAGACGGGTTGTTGCAGCCTCGATAGTATCAACGATGCGCGGGCGGTGGCTGTAAAAATGGGTTTTCACCATTTTATAGTGGATATTAGAGAGGAATTTGGCGATTATGTGATTGATAATTTTGTGGATGAGTATCTGAATGGTCGAACGCCTAATCCTTGTGTGCTGTGTAATACGCATATAAAATGGAGTGCTTTATTGAAAAGAGCAGATGCTTTGGATTGTGAATTCATCGCCACAGGGCATTATGCCATTAATAATGTGCATGAAGGTCGTAGATACATCACTAAATCCGCGGATTTGAAAAAAGATCAAAGTTATGTGCTTTGGGGTTTAACTCAGGAGTGTTTGCAAAGGACACAATTTCCTTTGGGGCACATGCAAAAACCTGCGGTGCGGGATTATGTTTTTCAAGCGGGTTATGAGGAGTTTTCTAAAAAGGCGGAGAGTTACGAAATTTGTTTTGTTCCTGACAATGATTATCGAGGTTTTTTAAAAAGGAGAATTCCAGAATTGGAAGCGCAAGTGAATGGTGGTAATTTTATGAACACAAAAGGTGAAATTATAGGTCAGCATGAAGGCTATCCTTTTTACACGATTGGGCAACGCAAAGGTTTAGGCATGGCATTCGGGCAACCGATGTTCGTGACGAAGATTGTCCCTGAATCCAATACGGTCATTTTAGGTGAAATGGGTGAATTGATGCGCAATGGCATGTCAGTTGGTAAAATAAATCTTCAAAAGTACGCTCAAATTCCTGAAAATGGCATCGAAGCCGTGACGCATATACGATATAATGACCCTGGTTCATTGGCTTTGGTCAAAAACGATGAATTTACTGAGGGGGTGCTTAAAGTTGAATTCTTCGCCAACGTTAAAGGTGTTGCTCCCGGTCAATCAGCGGTGTTTTATGATGGTGATGATGTCGTCGGCGGTGGTATTATCATGGGTAGCTATTTGAATTAAATAGAATCAGATATTATGATATTCAGATATTTAACTCAAAATAATGCGAATAATGGGTTAAAATATAGAATTTAAGGTCGTTAGACCTGATATATCGGTAGAAATTTATAACAAAACGCCATTAAAGTCCTACAAGGTCGATTCCGAGAATCGGAATTGAATTCAATATATCTTGGCTACGCCAATTCCAACCATTTTTCACTATTTTTCTACCAATATTTCTTGCCTAATGGCAATTTTAACCCATTATTCGCATTATTTTGAGTTTACTATCACAATATCACAATATCACAATATCACAATATCACAATATCCTTTACATGCTTGATTTTAAATAAAAACCGTATGAAAAAGCCCTTAATCACTTTTATTGGATTGCTGAATTTACTCCTTTTTTTTACCAATTGTGGTAAAAACGAAACGGGTAGCTATGCTGCGCTTGGAAAGGATTATTTCCCACTTTCTATCAATAAAACCATTGTTTATGACGTGGATTCTGTCATTTATGACCCTCAACCCAATAAAACGGTGATTATTGATACCAATTACTGGCAAATTAGAGAAGTTATGAAAGATACTTTTACGGATTTAACGGGCATTTTAAACTATAGAGTGGAGCAATATCACCGCCGAAAAGGGACAACCAATTGGGAAATTAACCAAGTCAATACTATGGCTGTGACTGACCAATATGCGCTAAGAAATGAGCAAAATTTAAGATATATAAAACTGCCTTTGGTATTTGGTCTGAGGACAACATGGAATGCTAATGTGTACAACGACCCCTCAGTAAAATTCATTGTGGCGGGTGAAACAATCTTACCTTTTTCAAAAAAATGGACATATCAAATCATGTCTTTTGGAGAAAGTGAAAAAATTGGCGATAAAACGTACTCCGACGTGCTCACTATTCAAGCCCAGACCCCTAATAATTTGAATGAAAAACGCTCAATAATTGAAAAATACGCCAAAGACATTGGCTTAGTTTTTAAAGAAGAAAAAATACTCGATAGCCAAAAAGCAGATAATAATATCCCTTGGGAAAAGAAGGCTGAAATGGGCTTTATTGTTAATCTACGTGCCGTTCAGTTTTGATTTCAAATTTCAAATTTCAGATTCCAAATTTCAGATTCCAAATTTCAGATTCCAAAAATTGGAATAGGTAAAAGCCCTTGTATACTGAGGGGTCTGAAGTTGGGAACTTGAAATCTGAAATCT
>JANMYC010000101.1:0-6527 GCA_031381715.1 Saprospiraceae bacterium | reverse complement strand
TTACCCCCTCAGTCTTTTTGTGGATGGAAGATTTGTGGTGCTTAGTGCTTAGTTACTGGTGCTTGGTTCACACAAAACCAAGCACCAGCAACCAAGCACTAAGCACTATCTTACCATCTTTAAAATAGCCTCTCTTTCCTTTATCAATTCATCTAACCCCTCAGTAGAGAGCTGTTTTAACTGGCTACAAAATCGGTATTTATCCCATAATTCTTTGTAAAAAATAGAATAAAAGCCTAAAAAAGGCAATAAAAGCACCAATGCATAGAAAGCCCAATGGTTGATAATAAAAGCCAATATAAACAAAGTGATATATTGAATTAATATCATTCCAATAGCAACCGCAGCCATTACTGGACCTTCAAATTCTACATATTTCACCTTCTCTTTCCGAATCTTAATCGCATACCACGATGGCAATAAATGGCCTAAATATCCAATAATGTAGGGTATAAATCCTATAATAAGTGCCAAAAAGTTTTTAGACTTGGCATGCCATGGTTGGGCAATGGCAATATCATTAAGGTTTTTATCGGACAGCTTTTTAAGATAATTATCAAGGCTATTTTTTACTGCAACTAATTGACTATCAGATAGTTGATTGACATTTTGAGCAACCTCTTGGTGGGCTAATAAGCGGCGTTTTGATTTTTTAAAAATAGGAAAAACTACCTCTGGATATGTATTTCGATAAAGTGTGAAAAGTTGCTCGGTAACTTCTTCATTCTCCGGTTTTTCAACTTCAACTAAAAGCGGGCGCATGGCATTTTGAACATCGGCAGTAAGGTGATTCACTGCCTTATTGTTGTTTTCAGCATAAATAGCGTAGTATTTACTGAGGGGGATGGCTTCACCGAACTGTACCATTGCCTCAGAACGAAAGGTATGGGCATCGGTGTAAGTCACGCAAACGGGAACGATGTGCAAATCCAAATCACCATAAACGTCATAATTTCCAAAAGCCATCCGCGCCAAGCCTTTTTGGATTGGACGCAAGCGTTTCACGGATTCAGTTCCACCCTCACTGAATATTAAAATGCTCCTTTTATCGGCTAAAGCCTTGTAAATGAACTCCATGGATTGAGCATTATTTTTCAGATTTGAAAAACCATCTTTAAAACGGTAAATAGGAATCATGAAAAGGCTCTCTAAAATACGGCGGTAAATAGGTTTCTGAAAAAAATCACCCCGGGTAATAAAATTGTACTCGACTTTCCACGTAAGGCACGCCAGAAGGCAAGGCTCAAAAAAGCCTGTAGGGTGATTGCACGAAAAAATCAAAGGTTTTCCATGCGGAATATATTCTGTCCCTGTGTAATACACTTTTTTAAAATAAGTTTTAAATGCTAAAGTGATAACAGGTCTAATAATATGGTATAGTTTCATAATGTAAAAACTAAGATGAAAGATGAAAGATATAAGATGATAGATGTAAGATGTAAGACTTGCGTTTTATGGGTCTAACATCTATAATCTGACATCTATAATCTAATGTCTAAATTTTTGCCATTGCCCTAACAGGGAATGTCCCGACTCCTTCAAACTTTGGCGGTACTGCGCTGAATAAAAAATTATCCTCGGGCAATTTCTCCAAATTAGTCATGTGCTCAACTATTAAAATGTTGGCTCTTAATAAAATGGTGTGAACGGGACGTGATTGCCCGCGTGTATCATCAATATTATGGCTATCAATACCCACTAATTTTACGCCTTTTTCTTTTAAAAACAAAGCCGCGCCTTCTGTTAAAAAAGGGTGATTCTCAAAATACCCCTCAGTATTCCAATGTTTTGACCAACCCGTATGCACTAAAACGGCTTTATTTTCGAGGTTTTTACCTTTAAAATAGGATTCGTCAATACTCAAACCATTTTCAAAAGGTGCTTGAATCAGCACAGCATCCAAGTCAGCACAATTTTCGAGTGATAAGCCTGCTAAATCGTATCCATCTTCGTAACGGTGAAAAGGGCAATCAAGATAGGTTCCAGTATTGGTTACCATTTCTATCTTACCGATTTGGAAAGTAGCCCCATCGGCATAAACGCCTTTTGATTTTTCACGACTCAAATAATCGCAAATAATGGGTGCAGGAAGACCTTTGTAGGTCACTAAGCCATCTTGTACAGTATGGCTCAAGTCAACGAATTGCGTTTTTTTCATTTCAATTTAGAGGTTGCGAAATAGAGGGCAAATTTAGAAATCTTTCATAACTTCGCAGCTATGCTTGAAAAAAAGTACCTTATTATAATTGCGGGTCCCACGGCAAGTGGAAAAACAAATCTTGCTATTCAATTAGCCCAATATTTTTCGACGGAAATCCTCTCGGCTGATTCCCGTCAATTTTTTCGTGAAATGAGCATCGGAACGGCAAAACCCACACCCGAAGAGCTCAGGCAAGCACCCCATCATTTTATCAATAATTTATCTATTCATGACGACTATTCAGTCGGTGATTACGAAAGAGAGGCTTTAAAGCTGTTAGGTACGCTTTTTTTAACTAAAAATGTAGTAATAATGGTGGGCGGCACGGGTTTATATATTCGAGCGGTATGCGAAAGCTTGGATGTTTTTCCAGATGTACCCCTCAGTATTAGAGAGTATTGGGAGCAAATTTTCATGACCCAAGGTATAGAAATTTTACAGAATAAATTGAAAGAGGTTGACCCTGTCTATTTTGAAGATGTGGATAAAGATAATTCCAAACGGCTTGTCAGAGCATTATCTGTGTGGCAAGAAAGTGGGCAGCCATTTTCAAGTTTCAGAAAAAAAACTCAAGTAAAAAGGGATTTTGAATGTATTTACATCGCTTTGGATACCCCTCGCGAGATACTTTACGACCGTATTAACAAAAGAGTGGATAATATGATAGAAAATGGTCTGGTAGAAGAAGCTCGCTTATTATTCCCTTTTAAGCATTTAAACGCTCTTCTCACCGTTGGATATAGCGAATTATTCGATTATTTTGAAGATAAAATAAGCCTTGCTGAAGCAATAGATAAAATAAAACAGCATACCAGGAACTATGCTAAAAGGCAATATACTTGGTTTAGAAAAGATGAGCATTGGCAGAAGTTTACCGCTCCCGATGTTGATAATATCATTGAATATTTATTAAAAAGGATTGAAAATAAATAAAAATAAAAGTATGATTTGGAAAACTCAACCCACAATTGAAGGTTTAAATGCCTTAAATCATAATTCATTGGGCGAGACCCTCGGAATTCATTTTACAGAAGTAGGCGACGATTTTATAATAGCCCGTATGCCCGTGGATCATCGCACAGTACAACCTTATCGGGTTTTGCACGGCGGCGCCTCAGTTGCTTTAGCAGAAACTTTAGGAAGTGTAGCTTCCACTATGTGCATTGATTTATCTAAATATAAAGCTGTGGGCGTAGAGATTAACGCTAATCACTTAAGTTCTGCGCGCGAAGGCACTGTGGTATTTGGAAAGGTTCATCCTATCCGCATCGGTCGTACGCTTCAAGTATGGGGGATTGATATTACTGATGAAAAAGGGAAAAAGATATGCATTAGTCGTATCACCATTGCAGTTATAGCAAACTGATAAAAGTAAAATTTTAGGGCTTTTAGATATTGAAATGTGCATCTACGTTTGGTACGTTAAATCTCAACTTCACTGTGTTGTACATAAATGCATTTTGTTATTTAGCAGATACCCAATTAAAGTTATTTTTTGACAAAAATATTACTCAATGAGAGCATCAAATATGGTATAACGCACGTACTGGTAGTACGTTTATTATTTGAAAACTACTTAATAAATGTACTATGCGTGAACGATAATTAAGGGGGCAAGAAATTTGGCATCATTGTTTTTACAATATGCTTAAGTATTTTAAATAATATCTTCTTGAATTATCCTGTTATATTACTATCATTGAAAATATCACAACAATTGAAAAATTTTACTATTAAAACCGTTAAAGCTATTAGTGGGAAAGCATTGCTTTTTTGCTATTTTATCCTCTTTTTAAATATTCAATTAGGCATTTCCCAAATTTCTCCCACTCAGAATGTCCGCCTTCGCTCGCAATTGAAGGTAGATAATCAATCTGGGGCAAATATCTGTGGATATGCTCAAAAAGGAAGAGAATATGCCCTCGTGGGAACAAATCAAGGAACAGTGATAGTAGATGTTACCAATCCTGATTTGCCTAAAAACCTCAAACTTATTCCCGCCGTAAAAAGCCTTTGGCGAGAAATTAAGACTTATAAAAATTACGCATACATCACTACTGAGGGGAGTGGACAAGGGTTACAAATAGTTGACCTATCAGCCCTGCCAGATACTACCATCGCTTTTAAAGACTATAAAGGTGGTGATAGCATCCTCACAAATATAGCTAAAATACACTCTTTACACGTGGATACGACTAAAGGCTATGTCTATCTATTCGGTGGTAGTAGTCAGTTATCTACGGGTGTAAGTGTTCAAGGAGCGACTGTTTTGGACTTAAAAGACCCTTGGAATCCTAAATTCATCGGATACTATAATGGGACTTATATCCATGATGGTTATGTCAATAATGATACTTTATATGGTGGTCATATCTATGGCGGCTATTTTTCAATTATTAATTTTAAGGATAAAAAGAATCCAGTCGTTATTAATACTCAAAAAACGCCAACGGCTTTCACCCACAATACTTGGCCTTCCGTGGATGGCAAAACTATTTTTACCACCGATGAAAACGCAGGGTCATATTTAGCAGCCTATAATGTCAGCGATGTCGCGAATATCAAATCTTTAGATAAAATCCGAACAGTATCGGGTGATGCGGCTATCATTCATAATACTCATATTATCAATGATTTTGCTGTGACATCATGGTATACTGAGGGGGTAACTATCGTGGATGCACATCGCCCCCAAAATCTTGTTCAAGTGGGACAATACGATACTTATGATGGTTCAGGAGCCAAGTTCAATGGCTGTTGGGGTGTTTATCCGTTTTTACCTTCTGGCAATCTTGTTACATCAAGTTTAGAGGGTGATTTACACGTGTTGACCCCTCAGTATATTAGGGCTTCTTACCTTGAAGGAAACGTTATTGACTCTATCACCCGCAAAACATTAAGTGGGGTAAGAGTGAAAATAAACTCAAACGACCCTGATAAAGCAGCGGAAAGCAATCCTTTAGGCAATTATTATACAGGACAAGTAAGTAAAGGTTCATTTTCAGTAACTTATTCTAAGGTAGGATATTATTCTAAAACCGTTACAGTTTCGTTGAATACAGGTCAAGTGACCACCCAAAATATTGAGTTGTTGCCGCGTCCCCGCTATGTTTTAAATGGAAATGTCGTTTCAGATGTAGATGGAAAACGCCTTTCTAATGGCTACATTAATTTAAAAAGCGGTGATGCTGCTTATAATATCAAAACAGACTCTGCAGGTAATTTCATGTTAAATGACATCATGGAAGATACCTATGAAATATTGGCGGGAGCATGGGGATATAGACATAAATCAATCCCAAATTTAGCCATTAATCAAAACCTGCCGAGCTTAACCATTAGATTGAGCAAAGGATACCAAGATGACTTTTGGGGTGATTTTGGCTGGGAAGTAAGCGGTAGCATAGCAGCGGGAGCCAATCAAGGGCGTTGGGAAAGAGCAGCACCCATTCTTTCAGTTTTTAATAATGAAATTACCAGCCCAGCAGCGGATGTACCAAATGATTTTAACGGTCATGCTTACATTACAGGAAATGGTGGCGGCGACGGCGGAGCCAATGATGTAGACGGGGGACCTACTATCTTAACTTCACCTGTAATGAATTTAAAAAATAGCGTCAACCCTACTATGACATTTTCATACTGGTTTGTCAACACTGGAGGAGACAATATGCCCAATGACAGAATGAATATTTATCTTTCAAACGGTATTAAAGACACGCTTATCTTCTCAGTCACTACATCCTCAAGTGTTTGGCGAGGCGCGTCGTTCCCTCTAAAAGGATATTTGGCACTTACAGATAGTATGCGGGTACGCTTTAGTGTAGCGGATGACAATCCGGGGCATATAGTCGAAGCAGGGCTTGATGCATTTAAAATAAATGAGATGACCAGCACGGTAGAAATTGCCAATAATTGGACGTTAGAAGCTTTCCCAAATCCTTTTTCAAGCACCGTAAGTCTTAATTACAAGATGGATGAGGCCAATAAAAACGCTAAAATAAAGGTAACGAATCTATTGGGTCAAACTTTAGAGAGTCATAACCTGCCATATACTGAGGGGGGGCTTTCCATTGGAGAAAATCTACCCGAAGGTGTTTATATCCTTCGGATTGAAACAGAAAGTAAAGTAAGTAAAGCTTATAAAATAATAAAAAAGTAATATTTTAAGTTTTTAATAAAAACGACCGTCAAAACTCACCCTTTGACGGTCGTTTTTTTTTATTAAATTTTAATTTAATGATTATAAAATTTTTATTAAATAGTGTAAAATATTTATTATTTTTTTTTTTTAAAAAAATGAAAATAATATTATAAATTATTAATA
>JANMYC010000063.1:0-4131 GCA_031381715.1 Saprospiraceae bacterium | reverse complement strand
ATATTTTTTATGTTTTATAAATGAAACACTTTTTGAATAATTATCATGTTTCAAATTTTATACCCTTTGTTGAAATATCAAAAAAATATTAAATTAAAATTAGGGTCTTATAATATATGATTCGTTGCTTTGAAATATTGTCATTGATTATTTACCACAATTTTAATGTAACTAAAACATATAGAGGTACTAATTTCTATCAACGCTTAAAAATGATAGATAAAAGAGACTAAAACTATGCTTTCATGCCTTATCTTTTTCGTCCAAAGCCATTTTTAAGAGTTCTAATAAAAAGCTAAATTCATATATTATATAAAGCATTTATTAATTTTGCAGAAATTATTTCTGAAAAAATACATGATGAAGAACCTGTTTTTGTTGATTTTACTCAGTTTTTTATGCTCCGCAAGAAGCCTTTCTCAAAGCCCTATTCCAGATGTAGATTATAAACTTCATATAAAAAAAGCGAAAGGAAAAATAACTTTAGACGGGGTACTTGATGAGCCTGATTGGGCAGCCGCGGAATTGGCTTCCCCTTTTTGGCAAAGTATTCCTTATGACACATCCTTTGCAATTACAAAAACCGAGTCGCGTTGGACTTTTGATGACAACAATATTTACATATCCGCAAAATGTTTTCAAAAAAGAGACAAATATGTGGTTTTATCCTTGAAACGAGACTTTGGACCCGGCACAACTGACCTCTTCGGCGTCATTATTGACCCTTTTGCTGATAAGCAAAATGCTTTTTCATTTGCAACAAGTCCCTTTGGCGTGCAGCGTGAAGGGCTTATATCAAACGGAAATGTATTTACGACCGATTGGGATAATAAATGGTCTCTAAAAATAAAAAATGAAGAGAATTTTTGGACTGTAGAAATGGCCATTCCTTTTAAAACTATTCGATACAACAATAGTGAAAACAGCGTTTGGAATATCAACATGTTGCGCTACGACCAAAGCCGACCCGTTGCAGAACGCTCTACGTGGGCCTACCTTCCTCGTTTTGCCAGTGGCAATAATATCGCTTTTTCAGGGCAGTTGATTTGGGATAATCCACCCCCAAAGCCCAGTTCGAATGTTTCGGTGATTCCTTACCTTTTGGGCAGTTTTAATAAGGATTTTTTAAATAAAAAACCGCTTGATACTGAGGGGGGTATTGGTGGCGATGCTAAAATCGCTATCACATCCGCACTCAATCTCGATCTCACAATTAACCCTGATTTTGCCCAAGTGGAAGTGGATAAGCAGGTAACAAATTTGAGCCGTTTTGAACTATTTTTTCCCGAAAGACGTCAGTTTTTCCTTGAAAATGCGGATTTATTCGGCAGTTTTGGTTTTGATAATATCAATCCCATGTTTACAAGGCGCATTGGATTGGCGACTGATAAAGATGGAAATACCGTGAAAGTTCCCATCCTACTGGGCGCAAGACTCTCGGGAAAATTGGATAATAATTGGCGCATCGGTGTCATGGATATTCAAACGGGGGTTAATCGGGATTTGAACTTACCAGCCACTAATTTCCTCGCCACGGCTATCCAGCGAAAAATCTTTTCACGGTCGCTTTTGTCATTTACTTTTATCAATAAAAACAATTTCAATATTGATACCCTGGGCAATAATACTTGGGAATTGGATAAAAATGGGTACAATAGAGTCCTCGGTTTGGATTACAATTTGGCGTCTAAAGATGGTAAATGGCAGGGCAAATTCTTCTATCACCGCTCTATTTCGACCCCCTCAGTATTGAACAGTCTGGGAGACAGTAAATCTCCTTTTGCTACCGCCGGTTTTATTCGATATAATAATACCAATTTTAACTTTGAAACAGGCATAGAAAACGTGGGAAAAAGCTATAATGCAGAAGTAGGCTACGTGCCCCGTAGGAACTATTACCGCATTGAGCCGCAATTCAACTTTGTTTTTTATCCAAAATCTACAATTATCAATTCATATAGTTTTGGAATGGATGGTGATTCCAGATTTAGAAGGGACGATTATAAAACCACTGATTGGGATTTCAGTCCTTTAGAATTCTTTCTGTTTTTTAAAAATAATGCTAAATTCAGCCTTATTCCTTGCAGATGGGATTATACGTATTTGGATAAAAATTTTGACCCTACGAATACTGGTGGCAAAGAACTGCTCAACGGAACAAATTATACGTACAGAAGCATCCGAACAACTTTCCAGACGGATACTCGAAAACATCTTTCAGCATTGACCCAATGGCGATATGGGCAATATTTTAATGGTAAAATTAACTCGTTACAAACAACGTTGTCTTATAGATTGCAGCCTTACGGCGTGATTTCGCTGGATGTTAATTACAATTACATAAATTTGCCTGAAGGGTTCAATGATAGAAAATTATGGTTAATAGGGCCTAAATTTGACATGTCTTTCAATAAAGATTTATATTTTACGACCTTTATCCAATATAATAATCAGCGCAATAATATCAACCTCAATGCGCGGCTTCAATGGCGATTCGCTCCCGTGAGTGATTTATTTATCGTATATACTGATAATTACTTTGCGGTGGACGATATTACCAATGATTATCGAGCATTTCAAGTAAAAAACAGAGGTCTGGTGTTGAAATGTACTTATTGGCTTAATTTATAAGTAGGCGTTTTTAACTTAATAAACTGAATGAGAAAGATGAATTTTTGGAAAATTTTAACCCCCTCAGTATCAATCGCCAATTTCTCGGAAGGAATGGCCCTAATTGCAACCGTATTTTTACTGTCTTTCATAGCTTGTGAAAACAATGCCCTTGTAATAAAAAACACCTCAGAGGATAGAACACTCGTAGCCCGTGATGTGAAAGAAATAAGATACACTGATGAAGGTGCTGTTGTTCCCAATCCACGAATCAGAGAAATCAGTATTTTGCTACAAGATTCAGCCAATGCCAATCTAAATTACTTGACATATACCCAAAATCAAGGAAATGACACCACTAAAAGGGACATAAAAGTTAGTCAAGAAAGGGTTGAATTGTTCTATGATAATATGGTCAAATTAGCGGATTTACCCGATGGAATGGAGGTTATTCCGGGTAAAGTGCCTTGCGTGGGCAATAGAGGCATCCATGTAGCCATCATTTTCAATACAGGCGATACCTCTCGTTTCAAAATCAATGGTGCTGCACTTTGTGATAGAGATGTCATACCCGAATGGAAATTAATTGATTCACTCATTTCGGTTATTTATGCCGAATCGCTTGTAAAACAGTAAAATTGATGTAAAAGTGGTAGCCTAAGTGTTCAGACTACCACTTTTTCTATTCAAATACCGATAAAAACTTTCCCTTCTTCCACTTTAATCGGATACGTTTTTAACTCTCCACAACTCTCATCATTCAAGCACGCACCAGAGCGCAATGAAAAAGTTTTTTTATGAAATGGGCAAGCAACCTTTGGCTCATCGCCTTGCGTGCCAATCATTCCTCTCGAAATAGCCATTTGCTGGCGGTGCGGGCACATATTTTGCGTCGCATACCATTCACCGATTCTTTGAAAATTAAAAATTGCGATTTGTTCACCGTTTAAAAGGGCGCAAGCACCACCATCTTCGGGTATATCTTCTACCTTACATACAGCGACCCATTGGGTATCTATTGCCGTTGAATTACTCATTTTATTATATTTTTTAAAAATGATGAAACAGAACTACCATTTGACTTAGGAATGAAAAATTAATAAACTTACATTCTTTTGTATTTTTAAACGGTGTGAAATTTCAAGATTGCCCCCATACCCCCGAAGGGGGATTATACCTCAAAAAGGTGAAAATATCGCCTTTTCTTAATTTAATCCCCCTTTGGGGGTATGGGGGCGAACCTGAATATTGGACATTGGTTTAATTTTAACTGCTCTCCGAGAATGTAAATTTATTTATTTCTCATCTCTTAGAGTATGTTCCGAATTATCATTTTACTTATTAAAATTACTGAAATCTAAAGTATTGACGAATAGGAGTGCATTACAAATTTATAGTTTTGAATATTAGCACCGTCTATTGTCTAAAATCTGAAAGTCTGTTGTCTTAGAAAAATCACTTCCATTCTGCTGCCCGCTTTTGTCCACGCATTTCCTCGAATTTTACTGAGGGGTCTTTCTC
>JANMYC010000058.1:0-1536 GCA_031381715.1 Saprospiraceae bacterium | reverse complement strand
CCTATTGAAGCCAAAATGCGTACCATTTCTACTAATCCAGCGCGGTACTGTTTCAAGGCGGTTGCCCGAAATATTTTCGTTTTTATTATTCAAAACCACTGAACCTTTGGAATAATAGCCATTGAAATAAGAGGTGGAGGTAAAAACTGAAAAATTTACGTTTGAACCATACTCTATACTGAGGGGTTTATATTCCACGTACATTTCAAGTCCATTGGTAATACTGTTTCCAGTATTGGTTTTATATACATACGACTGATTGTTAGCATCCGTTAAAATAAGGCTACCAATACGGTTTTTATACGAAATTTGAAAAGCCGTTATATCAAAATGAAGCTTTTCATTTAAAACACCATTCACCCCTAATTCCATATTAAAACCATAAGCATCTTTCAGATTTGGGTCTGTTTTTTCAATAGGGCTGACAGGAATAACATCCGCAAAAATCATTGGGCGATAAGCCTGCGACCAGCCACCGTATAAGCGAATATTTTCATTTAAACTATATTGTGAACTCAAACCCAAAAGCGGAAAACTGTGCTTAATACTGAGGGGTACATTGTCATTACTCAAATAGCTGATATATCCCAACATATTTGTAGTTCCTTTTTCAGTACGGAGGCCTGGCGAAACACTCCATTTAGGCGTCAAATAGATGAGATTTTCTAAAAAAACAGCCGTGTTTTTAGTTTTAAAATGCAAATCGCGCCCCCATTTAGGGTCTGTCAATGCTAAACTATAATCTGTCCCCGATGTGCCTTTACCCAATTGTTGACGATGCAAATCATTATTATTAAGCATCAATCCAACAACAGCAACACTATTCATTTTACCGATTCGATATTGATGCATTATGCGCGCTTCTGTGGTATAACTATTAAATTTATCAATATCCACTTGACGGGGTTTATATTGACCCGTAATAGGGTCAAGAATATCGAGCGTATTGGCAAAACCAATAAATTGTACACTGCTGCGAGTACCCAAAACAGCCGATTGAGACACATTTAGCTGCGTTTTAGCATTAATTTGCCATTGCATACTCAAAGATGGGACATAAATATCAGGGCTAAAATAGTTGCGATTGCGCGTAGATTGCCGTGGGTCGGCATAAAACATGGAATCAGTAAGTGGTCCAGGAATCCTAAACAAATACGTACTTCTGCCCATTTCGGCATGAAAAGTTAGATTTTTATTGGCTTCATATGTCAAACCTGCAAATTGTGCATTGGCATCGGATTCAGCATTTCTACGATAACCTTTTGAAAGGCGTTTTTGAAAATAGGCATAATACGACCATTTACCAGATTTGCCACCTATAGAATTGAAAGAACTAAATAATCCATAAGAACCAACGGACTGAATACTCTCTATACTGAGGGGTTTAGTCGTATCACCTTGCTTAGTTACATAATTAATCATACCACCAAACTGTGCACCATATTGAAGTGAAGCTGAGCCTTTTATCATTTCTATTTTACGTATCGCCTCCATGGGCGGACTGTAATGGCTCGCTGGATAACCATAAATATCAGA
>JANMYC010000013.1:0-7832 GCA_031381715.1 Saprospiraceae bacterium | reverse complement strand
GATTTTAAGGTGCAGCGCACCGAAATAGCTTTTGTTCTGTCGGTGCGCTGCACCTTAAAAATGAGATTTTAGCCGTTTTCTCTACAAATATTTCGCATCTCTGATGCTTTTTAAATTAAATACCCATTTTACAAATAGTCGTGGGAAATGTCGGATTATGTATGGTTTCAAATTTTAAAAATCAAAATTACGGAAAATTTTGCTGAAATACTGAGGGGTAAAAAAAAAGCTACCTCGACAATCGAAATAGCTTTTTTAATAGCGAAAATATATGTTTTAATTCTTCACTGCCGATGAAAAAATACGGTTCCAACGGATACCATTGTCACCTTTAGAGAACCATATAAACAAAGGTTTTCCTACTATATGGTCTTCTGGTACAAAACCCCAAAAGCGTGAATCTTCTGAATTGTGTCGATTATCGCCCATTGCCCAGTAATAATTTTGTTTAAATGTATAACTTGTTGATTTTACATCATTTATAAAAATTTCACCGTTTTTAATCTCTAATTTATTGTTTTCATAAACCGAAATAATGCGGCGGTAAATAGCAATATTTTCCATTGAAAGTTGAACTGTCGCACCCTGTGCTGGTATCGTCAAAGGACCAAAATTATCAACTGTCCACTTGTAATGAGCGGTATCCTGTGGGAAAATATCTGGGCGGGTCTCATCATTCGGAATCAGCTGAATGTCAAGCCCTAAGGCTTTAATTTTTTCTACCTGTCCAGCATTAAGTGCTGCTATAACGCCGCCTTGACCTCTGCGGGCTTCATTAACGTTGACTTCAAACTCAACCAATTTATCTACATTCACCGCGCCTTTTATGGCGTACGTAAATTGCATTTTTTCAGGATTGGCTTCGGGTTGACCATTAATGAAAACTTGTCTATCTTTTACCTCAAATACATCGCCTGCAATAGCCACGCAACGTTTGATATAATGGTCTTTTTTATCCACGGGTCGCACAATAACCTCATCTGGCGTGTAAGCTTTTCCGAAATATGCTATTTGCTGAGTGCCCATTTCATTCAATTGTCCCACACTGTAAGGGCGGTCACCTCTTATCACCACACTATCGCCAATGGGCCAATTGAATACAAAAGGCTTATTGCGTTGAATATTTTCAATAGCTGGTAAGCGGTGATAGCCGAAATGAGGGTCTTTTATATATGATTCAGAGCCAATAACGGGTATTTGGTTGTGCAAAAGCGGAATTTGAAGAACCGTCATGGGCGTTCGAATGCCATAATGCGCCTTACTTACGAATAAATAATCGCCAACCAGCAATGAACTTTCCATCGAAGAAGTCGGAATCACGTACGCTTCAATCAAAAACATACGGATAAACGCCGCTGCAAACACTGCAAACACAATTGCTTCTACCCACTCACGGGCAGAACCTTTTTTATAGGGACTACCGGCAAGCCGTTTGAGTGCAAATTGATCTTTTTTTGCGTGTGCTTCGTGCAATTGCTTGCGGTACTCTTCCTCTTTAGGTACTATTTCCCCCTCATATTTGGCGTCGCCTCTGCCTATTTTAAAGAAAACTAATGGAGAAAATACGACTGCCCAAAAGCTATCCGAGAATTTGAATTGCCCGAATGCTCTTACCAAATCCACTTTCATGCCCGCATAAATGAAAATATTGACTATTGGTATCAACATCAAAGCTGCATGCCAAAGCGGTTGTCCAATCAATTTGCATATCTCTACGAAATTAAGCCCTGGAACGAGTGCTTTCCAACCTTCTACACCTGCTTTTTCAAAAACCTTCATGAGCGTAATGCTCATTAAAATATATATGACTAATAGAACTAATAAAATTATCACGTTGTAATTGTTTAAATTTTGTAATGTTGGATATTATTTTATTGAAAAATTGGGGCAAATATAAAGAAATTTATCGTTTAAGTTATGCACTTTGGATAATCATTAAAATTTCAAGTTTACTCTTTCACATCCATTAAAAATGGGCTTCAATACTGAGGGGGGTAAGCCTTTCATAAAGTTCTATTTTTGTACTATAATCAAAGATGTGTTTTTAGTTTCTATTTACTTTTAAACTTTCGACTATGGTGCGAAACTTCTCGACAGAATCAAACACATAGGAGCAAATAGCATAAACAATATAAATAACATGACTTGTGATCTTGAAAAATGACCGTTTCATAAATAGAACGTTACATTTAGGTATTATAACATTTGTTTTATTTTACAATTAATAAAAAATACAATATTTTTGTCCTTAGTTATCACAGAGTTGCACGGTTTTTGCTGAGTCGTATTTATAGAATTGTTTATGCAACATAATGATAAAAATAGACGTTCAATACATCACTCTTCTACCTAGCGCATCTTTAAAAATAAGAATATTTTTACGCAACGCTTTCAATCAGTGTAATGAAACAAAATATCGCAGCACGTATCCTAATTGTAGATGACGAAGCAGTCATTCGTCGCACGTTCAAATCCGTTCTTGAAATGGAACCTTATGAGGTTGACGAAGCTGGCGACGGCTACGAGTGCCTCGTGAAAGTAAAACTAAAAAAATACGATGTTATTTTCATGGACATCAAAATGCCTCGGATTGATGGGTTAGAAGTTTTAGAGCAACTCCAGACTGTGAGTCCCGAATCGTCTGTGATTATGATTTCGGGTCACGGCAATATCGAGACGGCAGTTGAGTCCGTGAAAAAAGGTGCTTTTGACTATCTCGCCAAACCGCTTGATTTGAATCGCATTCACATCACTATTCGCAATGCCCTCGACCGCTCTAATCTCGTAACAGAGACAAAAGTCTTGCGCAGAAGAGTGAATCAATCCAAGGTTCAAGAGATTATTGGAGAGTCAGAGGCTATCAATAAAGTGAAAGAAAAGATAGAATTGGCTGCCCCAGTGGATGGTGCACGTGTATTGATTATGGGGCCTAATGGCACAGGTAAAGAACTTGTAGCCCGTTGGATTCATGAAAAAAGCCCACGTCGTGAAGGACAATTTGTGGAGGTGAACTGCGCAGCTATTCCTTCTGAATTGATTGAAAGTATCATGTTTGGTCATATAAAAGGCTCTTTTACGGGTGCCATTAAAGATCAAATTGGTAAATTCGAGCAAGCGAACGGCGGTACTTTATTCCTTGATGAAATAGGGGATATGAGCCTTGATGCACAAGCCAAAATCTTGAGAGCTTTGCAAGAGCGCAAAATTACGCGCGTGGGTGGTGAAAAAGATATTTCAGTGGATGTGCGGGTGATTGCAGCGACGAACAAAAACCTTAGAGAAGAAATTGCGAGAGGTAGATTCCGAGAGGACTTATACAACCGCCTTGAAGTGATTGACATTTATGTGCCTTCACTCAATGAGCGCAAAGAAGATATTCCTCTTTTGGTGGAGCAATTCACTAAAAACATTTGTGAGGAGTATGGTATTCCTGAAAAGACTTTTAATATTGATGCGATTGTTGCTCTTCAAAACATTGATTGGTCAGGTAATATTCGTCAATTGCGGAATGTGGTGGAGCGTTTAATTATTTTATGCCGTGATAGAAAGGAAATCACTGATGCCGATATTATTGAGCATGTTTCGGCTCGCAGAGGGAGACAACAATTTGATGAACTTTTCAATAGATTCGATACAATGGAAGAAATGTTGAGATACATGGCTTCCGAGTTTATGAAATATAAAGGCAAGCCTGCCTAAAGAGAAATTTATTAGATTGAAAAGGAGTGAAGACATATTGTTTTCACTCCTTTAATTTTATATTTTATTAAAAAAAGAGCGTTGATACTGAGGGGTATCAACGCTTTTCTCTTTTTAATATTCAATACCTCAATATCGTAACTATTTTAATAAACAGCCTCAATGATACGGCGGATAGTAGCGGAATCACCCATTGTGTAATAGTGCAAACAAGGCACTCCAGCTGCTTTCAACTCTTTCGATTGAGCAATACACCATTCTACACCCACTTCTTTCACTGCTTCGTCGGTTTGAGCTTTGTTGATTTCTTTCAATAAATCGTCAGGGAAATTGATGAAAAATACGCGTGGGATAGCCACTAATTGCGCTTTTTTAGTAATGGGTTTTAAACCAGGTACAATGGGGACATTGATACCCACTGCACGACAATCCTCTACGTATTTAAAATAGTTTTTATTATCAAAAAACATTTGGGTAACGATATAATCCGCACCCGCATCAATTTTCTGTTTAGTATAATTTAAGTCAGTAGCCAAACTCGGTGACTCAAAATGCTTTTCAGGATAACCCGCTACGCCAATGCAAAAATCGGTTTTTAAACCATTGGAAATATTGGGGTCGAGATAGGTGCCGTTATTCATCTCATTCAATTGCTTCACCAAATCAAGGGCGTAGGCGTGACCGTCTGGGTGTGCGTTGAATTTATCTTCAAATTTGGTGGCATCACCCCTCAATGCGAGGACGTTATTGACGTTCAAAAAGTTCAAATCAATTAATGCATTCTCCGTTTCCTCTTTTGAAAAACCGCCACAAATAAGATGTGGCACAGCATCAACGCCGTAGCGATGCATGATGGCAGCGCATATCCCGACCGTACCGGGACGCTTGCGAATCGCTGTTTTTTCATAATATCCACTCGGTCTTTTTCTATAAATGAACTCCTCGCGGTGGTAAGTAACATCTATAAAAGGCGGTTTAAACTCCATCAAAGGGTCAAGAGTGTTGAAAATGGATTGCATTGAGCCTCCTTTCAGCGGCGGCAATACTTCAAAAGAGATGAATGTGTTTTCTTTAGCGGCTTTGAAATATTCTGTAACTTTCATAAAATCATTCAGCGTTAGTTTCGGGTATAGCGAAATATTTTGAAAAATAATTGGTAATAGCTTTGGCTTTTGTTTTATTCTTATGAAACGGAGCTGCAAAATTACCTAAACTATTAGATTTAATCACCATTTCAATTGTTTTTTAAAAAGATAAATTTTCTAACAAGGCAATTGTCACACTCTGTCGGAATATTTGAGTGTAAAGTATTCTTAAAATTTTTCACTCATTTCAAGAGATAAAAGAGGGAGAATAAAATGAAATTACGAGGGATAGTAATATATCGATTTTTTTAAATCGGATATTTTACTTGATAAACAAGTAAGTTCCATTTAAGTTTATTAAAAAAGAGCCAGTTGTGCTTTTATTTTGGCTTAAAAAGTGAATTATACTGAGGGGGTATCTTTTAATGTTTGATTTAACAATATTTATACAATCTATTAAAAGTTTTTACCTAAAAACATACTAATTTGCTTGTCACAAATTGTTGTTAACTGTTATTTTTTGAGGCATCTGAGGCATCTATATTGCACCTATATTGATAATGAAATCAATTCTATAACTTAATTTACAATAAACGATGAAAGCTGAATCTTTACTAATTAGAAGCATTAACTTACTTGAAGACCACTTAATAGATTGTTTCAAGAGAGGGTTTAAACCAACACTTGCAGTTGTATTTTGCTCTGCTACTTATGATTTCCAACGTTTGAGTGTTGTCTTCGATTGCTTTAATATAGATTTAATGGGTAGTACCACGGCTGGTGAAATCAGCAATGATACTCTTTCAGAGAAAGGTATTACGTGCCTTTTGATGGATATACCTAAGCAATACTATTCAATTGGCTTCGAACGCAACATAGATGGAGTGTTTGAAACGGGTAAAAAACTGAGATTGTACGGTCAATCTAAATTCGATAATCCAAGTTTTATCATCAGTGCATCGGGCATAGGTAGTGATGGTGATAAAATATTGGAAGGCTTCAAACATGGCTATGATAACGAAATTTCCATTTTTGGTGGCTTAGCAGGAAGTGATACAGGTAGCAATAAAACCTATGTTTTTACGAGATATATTCAATCGAATGATGGTATTGCTGCCGTTATTTTTGATAGCGATTACATAGAAATATCAGGATTGGCTACCAGCGGATGGGAAGCGGTTGGTTCTTTTAATACGGTCACAAAATCTGAAAAAAATACGATTTATACTATCAATAATGAACCTGCACTGGATTTTTTGATGCGGTTTATGAATAAAGACAGTGATTCGGAGCAAATGAATTCAAGGGAATTGATCGCACATGAGTACCCATTTCAATTGGTGAAAGATAACACCAGTGAGGTTATTCGCTTACCAATAGCTACTAATGTTCTTGAAAAGAGTGTAACATTGACGGGTTCGGTAAAAGAAGGCAATCAATTTAGGCTTTCAATTTCGCCGAGTGTTGAAGTTGTCAATAAAACGGTAAAAGAGTTTGAGGAATTCTATAAAACTGTTCCAAATGCGGATGCCTTAATTCTATTTTCGTGTATCGGTCGTTCTTCAGCCTTTGGTCCTTTCCTTGAAGATGAAGTAAAAGGCATTTATAATCAATGGCAAAAACCCATGATTGGCTTTTTGACTTATGGCGAATTCGGCAACCTCAAAAATGGCATTTGCGAATTTCATAATGAAACGTGTAGCCTTGTTACCATCAGACAAAAATAGGATAAATTGTCGATTATTTTAGCCCCACTACTTATGAATAGAAATGAGGCAGAATTATTTAAAAATCGCATTTTAAAAAAGATATAAATGAATAATTCTGCCTCAATATTTTACAAAAGTTGATTTACCGACTATGACACTATAAAACTTGTTTTAAATAGAATACCATTACGAATGCGATGACTTACGGGTTTATCCAAAAAGCATTGTATTCTGTTTTAGTGAAGTTAAAATATTGAACCTGAGCAATGGACCAAAAAATATTATCATTTAAAAAGAAATTATTTGAACTGCCAATTTCTGAAAATGATAAAGAAGAGTTACATAGTTTATGTGAGGATATCGGTAAAGATATCACTAAACTCACATTTCAAAATAAACAAAATGAGAAAGTTAAGTCAATGACTATCAATTTGTTACAGACCACTGTGAATGAATTGCAAGTTCAAAAAGATATTATTGCTCAAGTAAATGATCAGTTATTACGGCAAAAAGAGTTGTTGGAAGCCCAATCACAACAACTTGCGCAACATTTGCAGGCACTTCAGCTCTCGTATTATGAATTAGAGCAGTTTGCATTTGTGGCTTCACATGATTTAAAAAGTCCTTTGCGCAACATCTCAGGTTACTCTCAATTACTTAAAAAAAGGTATTACAATGTGATTAGTGAAGAGGCAGACTCTTTCATTGATTTCATCGTGGATAATACCAAAATAATGAGTGATACTATTACTCATATTCTCGAATATAGTGGATTAAATAATGAATCTGAATTGAGTTTAGGTAATTTTAACAGGATTATTGAAGCCATTAAATACGAAAAGAGGGAGTTGATTGCTTCTACCAATGCAACTATTGAATGCGATAATTTGCCTCAACTTTGGATTCAGAAACACAGCATCGTCCAGCTTTTAAATCACTTAATTGATAATGCTATTAAGTATCGCTCGAATGAGCAGCCACACGTCACCATAAGTGCCGTAGAAAATGAGTATGATAATTCATGGTTATTTTCGGTAAAAGACAACGGAATTGGCTTGGATGAGGCTTATCAAGATAAAGCATTCAAACTTTTTCAACGGATAGATAATAGACATTTACCGGGTGAAGGTATGGGATTGGCAATTTGTAGGAAAGTAGTAAAAATGCACGGTGGCGATATTTGGTTTAAGCAAAATCCTGAAGGTGGAACTACCTTCTTTTTTACAATTTCACAAGTAAAACTTGAAAACGCAACCAATCTGCTCATTAAAGTAGCTTAAAAGGGCATTTAAATAAAAAAGGAGAGTTTATAGCTGAAATTACTGCGGTAATTCTGACT
>JANMYC010000007.1:0-15888 GCA_031381715.1 Saprospiraceae bacterium | reverse complement strand
TGACATCCCAACAACGGCAAATCAATTATATCTTCTGCACCCATTAAATGATCGTAATGCCATCCTTTTTCTTGACGTGTGTATATTTTAACCGACATTTCATATTGCGAAATAATCAGATAATACTGTACCGATTCCATTTCAGCATACTCTTTCAACTTAGCTTCATGGTCTGTTTTAGATGAACCATCAGAGAATACTTCAATGAGTAAAATAGGTTTTATTATATTATAATCATCGGCATCGTCTGATTTTGGAGCAATTACAATATCTGGGTAACGGTATATTTTCCTATCTTTTACAATAGTTTTGACATCGCTTTGGAATATTCGATAGCCTTTTCCTTTTAAGGCGATTCTTAAATGGAAATTGCAATTTGAGGCGATTAGATTGGCTTTTTTACTTTCTCCAGGCATAGGTATGAGTTTTCCGTAGTAATATTCGTGACGAATTTCTGAGCTTTTTTCTAACTCAAAATATTCTTCAACAGTATATAGTTTTTCTTGTTCGGCAATTGCAGCAGGAACCATATTTATCTTATTCTTTACAAATTTATCTCTTTAAGGCTAAAAATACAAATTTTTTGCCCGAATTACTGAGGGGGTATAAACTTTGAAATCCTTATCACCACCGACTTAGAAATGGGCGTAAAACTCTTATCCGCAAACTCATTCACGGGCACCAGCGAGTTGGCTTCGGGGAAATACGTCGCCACATTGCCTTGCGGAATATCATAAGGAATGACTATAAAACGCTTGGCTTCTCGCACTTTACCGTTGTATTCGCTACTTAAGTCCACGACGTCATAAACCTTAAAATTAGCTTCTGACATATCTTTTTCATTCATAAAAATGACTCGTCTTTCGTTGAAAACGCCTCGATAACGGTCATCTAAACCATAAATTGTCGTGTTATATTGGTCATGACTGCGGATGGTCATCATCACGTATTCGCCCTGTTTTAAGACTAATTTTGAAATTTCATTAATCGTGAAATGGGCTTTGCCTGATTTTGTATTAAACTTCTGTTCTCTTACACCATTCGGCAGGTAGAAACCCGCAGGTTGTCTTACTTTTTTATTAAAATCATCAAATCCTTTAATGACTTTTTCAATTAAATCCCGAATTTTATCGTAATCATCTTTCAATTCCAACCAATTGATATAGGATTGAGAGTTGTGGGTTGTGGATTGGATTTTGTGGGCAAGTTCACAGACAATTGAAATTTCACTTTTTAAAAGAGGAGAACATGGCTTTAAAATCCCTCGTGAAGAACTCACCACACCCATCGAATTTTCGCAACTCACAAACTGCTCGCCACTCGCTTGGCGGTCAATTTCAGTGCGACCCAAACAGGGCAAAATCAAGGCTTTTTCACCGTGAACCAAATGACTTCTATTCAACTTTGTTGAAACATGCACCGTCAAATGGCATTTGCGCATTGCTTCGGCGGTGTAAACGGTATCCGGCGTTGCGGATAAAAAGTTGCCACCCATGGCAAAAAACACCTTCGCCTTGCCTTCATGCATCGCTTGAATCGCCGTGACCGTATTATATCCGTGTTCACGAGGCGGCTCGAATCCAAATGTCTTTTTAATATTATCCAACAACCACGTTGGCGGCTCTTCCCAAATGCCCATCGTGCGGTCGCCTTGCACATTGGAGTGCCCACGCACGGGGCAAGTGCCTGCGCCTTTGCGACCAATAGACCCCCTCAGCAAAAGCAGGTTTACAAGCTCTTGGACATTGGCTACCGAGTTTTTATGCTGCGTCAAGCCCATTGCCCAACAGATAATAATGTTCTTTTTCTCGGCAATGAGGTTTGCTACATCAACTATTATGCTTTCACGCACACCACTTTCAGCGACCAATTGTTTGAAATTCTGATTTTTTAAATCCTCCAAAAATGCGTCAAAACCTTCCGTTTTATTTTTAATAAAATCTAAATCAAACACAGTACCGTTCTGTTTTCGCTCTTTTTTCCAAAGCAAATACATAATGGCTTTTAATAGAGCGACATCACCATTGATTTTGACTTGCATAAAATAATCAGCCAAAGGAGTACCGCCCGT
This sequence comes from Saprospiraceae bacterium, assembly GCA_031381715.1. GTDB lineage: Bacteria > Bacteroidota > Bacteroidia > Chitinophagales > Saprospiraceae > JAAFJT01. The sequence continues at coordinate 13,817 of JANMYC010000007.1, read as the reverse complement.
TAAAATACTGAGGGGGGATTGAGGATTGATGAAATGCATCAAACCTGCTTCGGGCAGTGGATTAACGGCGACTATCATGCCGCCGGCTTGCTTACATTTTTCAAGTGCCGAAAGCATTCGAGGGTGATTTGTGCCCGGATTTTGACCCATAATAATGACCAAATCCGCATGGTTAAAATCATCCAAAGTCACTGAACCTTTACCAATACCCAGCGTTTCGGATAAGCCCTTTCCGCTTGATTCGTGGCACATATTGGAGCAATCGGGCATATTATTGGTGCCAAATTGCCGCACCATGAGCTGATATAAAAACGCAGCCTCGTTGCTCGTGCGACCCGAAGTATAAAAAATTGCTTCATTGGGAGAGTCCAATTGAGTCAATTCGTCAGCAATTAATTGGAATGCATCATCCCACGAAATAGGCTCATAATGATTGCCTTTTAAAACAAGCGGCTCACCAATACGTCCGCTTTTGCCAATCTCATAATCCGATAAATTGGCTAACTCATTTACACTATTTTTATTAAAAAAATCACCACCAATAACCTTGTTTTGCGCTTCTTCCGCAATGGCTTTTATGCCGTTTTCACAATATTCACCCAACGCTGAGCGGTCGTCGTCGGGGTCGGGCCAAGCGCAGCCAGGGCAATCAAAACCACCTTTTTGATTGATTTTAAACATAGTTTTAAGGGCATCACTGGGCTTCATCCACTTGAAAGCATGGCTTACAGAGGAGGTTATAGCGGGAACACCCACCGCTTTTCTATCTCGTTTCCCAAGTCGCAAACCCGTAAAATTTTCAGAGGTCAGTTCACTCGCTTTTTCGACGACAACTATATTGTGATTCTTATTTTCCATGTTTTAAATACTTTAACTTGGGTCAAGTTTGAAACTTGACCCAAGTTCTGCCAAAATCCGCCGATGATAATTAATTTGCCCCAAATGATAATTTAAATGCCCTTCTAAATGTATTAAAAAGTAAGAAACAGTCATTTCATAACCCAAAACATTTTCGGGGTATTTTTCCTTCAATTTTTCAGGATCTAAATTTTCAAGCGTCCGAGCAATTATTTCACGCGTTGTTTCTATCCTTGTTAAAAGCTCTTTTTGAGGTATATTCGTAGCCAAAAACTCCAACGGTCGGTCTCTTTCGTACGGATTACCACCTAATATACGACCAATATATTCATTCAGATTGCCCATCAAATGCAGACATAAATTGCCCCCCGAATTGAATATACCTTCCGCCTTCTGCCAAATCAGTTCCTCCGAAGTATAGCTTTCCATTTCTTTATACAAGCGGCGAATATCTCTATCGAAAAGTTGTGCAAATTCCTTGGTCATTTTGATATTGCTTAAAAGTTTTAAATTAGCTAATTTTGTGTAAAATTAAAAGAAAAAAGTATGAAGTGGCAAAATTTTATTGTAACAACTGACGGTATTGTAGGCGGACGCCCCGCCATAAAAGGAACCCGAATTGCGGTTGACCTCATTTTAGAAAAATTGTCAATCGGTGATACTATCGACGATTTACTTGAAGCATATCCGCACATAACACGTGACGCCATATTCGCTTGTCTCGCTTTCGCCGCAGAACGCATTAAAAAGGAAAAGATCCCTCAAACTGCATGAATTTCATAGATATTGTAGCCGATGAAAATGTTGACTTTCGGCTCATTCGCATACTCAGAGAAAACAACTTTACAGTATTTTCAATTTCAGAAAGTAGTTTCGGTATCAATGATGTCAATGTACTGAGCATTGCGCATGAACGAAACGCGTTTTTGATTACCGAAGACAAAGGCTTTGGCAATTTAGCCATTAAAAATCGCCAGCCCCATAACGGAATTTTACTCATTCGTCGAAAGAATTTAACTGCAATAGAACAAAATCAAATTGTAATTGAAATACTTCTAAATCGTTTTGATGATTTGAGAGACCATTTCTCCGTTTTGAAAGATAAAAAACTCAATGTTCGGTCAAAAAACCTCTAACATACTGAGATGTCATCTTTCCCCGCCAAATCCTGAAATAAATCGTTTTTATCCTCATCATCACGGGTTTTGCACGGAAAATCCTTTTCAATCAATATTTTCAAACCACTATCAAGCGTGTGTTCTATGCCCACTTGCTCCGTGTCCATCCACTCATTCGCCATACTGAGGGGTATGGTCACTTGAATAGAATTCTGCAAAAACTCGCCTTTTATCTTTTGGAGATGTTGAGTGGTTTTCAATTTGTAATAAAAATACAGATTGTCAGAAAAGGCGACCGTTTCACCAATCATACCCTCTGATTTGAGTTTTTCTAAGTCCGATTTTTTCACCCGCAATCGGATACTGTTGCCTTCAATTCTTAATTTCATATTCGTAGGGCGGAACTCCAGTTCCGTATTTTTTAATCCGTGGCGCCGCTTCAAGCGGTGTCACGGTTGGGGTTGTATTCGTTCAATACCCGTGTATATATTAAATTTATTTTTTTTTAAAAAACCAATTAAAGTCAAACCGTTTTCTTCGGCTAAATCTACTGCCAGACTTGATGGCGCACCAACTGCCACAACAATCGGAATACCCGCCATGGAAGCCTTTTGAATCAACTCAAAACTCGCTCGACCACTCACCAATACAATACTTTCTTTCAAAGGTAAAATATCTTGCTGAAATGCCCAACCTATTAATTTATCCAGTGCATTATGTCGTCCCACATCTTCAAATATTTTCAGAATCCCCCCCTCAGTATTGAACAGTACCGAAGCGTGTGCGCCCCCCGTTTCAATAAAAGACTGCTGTACTGCAAGCAGTTTTTGGGGCAATCCCAACAAAATATCTTTTGAAACGGTGGGAATACCTTTTTCTAAAATAAAACACATCGTCTTTGAAATAGACTCTAAAGATGCTTTTCCGCATACGCCGCAACTTGAGGTGGTATAAAAATTTCGATTCAATTTTTCAAAATCAAAACGCACCTTTTCATCCAAATCCACCAAAACGCGGTTTTCGCCCACAAAACGTACCGATTTGACTTCTTTTTTATTAAAAACGACCCCCTCAGTAAAAAGGAATCCAAGAGCTAATTCAAAATCGTCATCGGGTGTACGCATCGTTACCGCCACAGTTTTACGGATTCTGCTAACTGCTGAACCGTAAGCGATGGATATTTCGAGGGGTTCTTCAACGGCAAGGAGATCTTCTTTTTCAGTAAAATTATTGGCGTCAAACTGGTGAATCGTATTTTTTTTAACACTGGACATTCTGTAATTTTTTTCAAAAATAGTGTTTTCTTCTTTACCACAAGGACTTTGATTATCTACCCCAATAGGAGTATTAACTTTTCATATTTTGGAAGACTGATAAATACCACATAGTTTTGCAAGGCATTTATACTAATTTTTAATATCAAAACTAAATCCTTATGAACCTTAAACCAATACTTTTCTTTTTTTGCCTCATCATTTCGTTCAAAAGCTTTTCTCAAGATTATAATCTATCCGATACCATTCAAGTAAAGTGGGATACTTTAAAAAAGCCAGGCATAGGAGCCAATGCTGCACGGTATAATCAATATGGCGATAGCTTGTATCATTATCTTTACCATTACACTGATTATGGTGGCGTGGCATTGAGTGTCCGTAAAAGCGGCGACAATGGCAAAACATGGCAAAAAACAGAACCCTTTGCAGGACAAGTTGAGAACGTTCTTCCTCAATTCTATTTTGAAACAAGTCGCCGATTCATTTCATCCTCTATCTTTCGCACAGAGCTGTACAATTACAATATAAAAATTCGTCGAATATCAGGTAACAATAACGAGGATTGGATAGTTTATTCGGATTCTGTAAAGTATTCCTGTTTCGGCGGTCTTTGCGGAGGTCCACTTTTAAAATTAGAAACAGGGACTAATGATTCCACTATTTTGCTTTCCATAACTACGGATTCGGCTTTCGGCGGTTTCAAAAGATTGATATCAACGGATTTTGGCACCACTTGGAAGCCATACGTGGGTTTTTCCTATAACCGTATCGTCAATAATATTGCGCTGAATCATCTAAAAACAAAAATACTTTATACCCGAAATAAGGAGATGATTTACGGCGGTGACTCTATTAATCTGTTAAAAGTCCCTGAATTAGGTCAACTATATGGTACTCATATAGCCATAAAAGACTCTTTTTTTACCTTAGTTCAAACTAAGGATAATTCTACTCGTCGCTACACCACCTCAGATAAGGGTAATTCATGGCTTATTGACACCCTGCCTTACAACTTTCAAGAAATCAAGCAATATAAAGATACCATCTTGATTATCACCAAAGAGGGCATTTTCAAAACCACTGATATTTATTTTAAAAACCTCAAAAAGGCATACCCAAAAGACGAGTCTACCCCGGGGTATAATACTGGTTTTTCAATGTTAAAATCGGGTTGGTATCTCAATAATTTTAATGGGGAATTATTACGTTCCACGGATAGCGGCGAATCTTGGAATTTGGTTAACAATACTGAGGGGGTAATGGAAATGAAGAGTTTAAATATTTTAGGAGACTCTATCCTGTTAAAATCCGCTTTAGGTTTTCATTTCACAGCTAAAGATTTCTCAAAATTAGACCTCAAAACGATTGACCTTGATGAATCTGAAACCTTCGCTTTTAAGCGAGAAAATGCCTATTTTAAAATAAATAGAACCACTATTCTTCGCTCCACAGATTACGGTAAAACTTGGAAAAACAGTACATTTTTCAACAATGAAAGTGCCAATAATCGCTTAAAATATGATTCAACGCGTATTTATTTAAGTAGTGGATCTAATATCCGTATTTCATATAATAATGGTGAAAGTTTTATCCGCAAGACTTTCAATGGCGGTTCGTTTATAGAAGACATTCTTTTTGTGGGTAAAACTGCTTATTGCCTTATCTATAAATCAGATAAACAAGGATATTCCCTACTAAAAAGCACCGATGAGTGTACAACATGGACAGTAACGCCCTTTTTCCACCCCACTTCCACTTATAGAGAAAATTTAGTTCGGCTTTTGAATACTAAAAATAAAATACTCGTTACCACAAGCGATAAGATTATTTATGAAAGTAGGGACAGTGCCCAAACTTGGAAAAAAGCAGTCAATCAATACAACTATGAAAAGGTCATTCAGCATGGCAAGCACACCATCTATCTATCTGAAAGCAGCCATAGGTTAAAAATAACGGCTGATGAGGGCTTGTCTTTTACGCATATTATTCCCAATTTAAATCACCTTTATGGTTTTAAATTATCAGATAACTACCTATACACCTATCCGCTTCAAGCTATCTTTTATGATTCCTACTATCCCTATTACTCTACTCGATTGGTGCAAAGAATTCATCTCGATTCATTGGTGAGTCGAGTCGCAGCCTCAGAAAACTACGCCATACTGAGGGGGGCAATTTTTAAAGATGAAAACGGCAATTGTCAAAAGGATACAGCTGAGAAAGGAGTTGTTGCGGATAAAATCATTCGGGTAATGCCTCGAAATTATACTGTCGTGACGGATAATGAAGGAAAATTTGAAGTAGCATTGCCACCCGATACTTATACCCTCACAACCGAAAATTTAAATTATTTTAAAACCTCGTGTAGCGACTCCATTTTGAAAAATATTGTGTTGAAAGCAAAAGAAACAAAGGATACTAACTTCGTCTTTAAAAAATTAACCGAAGTTCACGACCTTGTTTTAAGCCTTTCAACTGGAAGCAGAGCCCGCCCAGGATTTGAATTAGATGCTGTTATTAAAATAGAAAATAGTGGTACTGAAAAAATTGATAGCGCACTTGTAAAGTTGGAATTCCCTAAAAACTACATCAATTTAATGGGGATTAATCAAAATACTAACCTTAATGACAATCCTATCATTTGGAAAATATATAATTTGGGTGTTGGCGATGTGAAGCAATTCAATATCAATATGAATGTTGCGAGCACTACCCCCCTCAGTACCGAGCTGTTTTTCAAAGCTATTGGGCAAGTTTTAAATAAAAAAGATACACTACCCTTGAACAATGTGGATTCAGTCAAACTCACCGTAACCGGTGCTTTTGACCCTAACGATAAAACGGTACTTCCTGAAGGCAAAATTCCTTTTTTCACTACCGAATTGGACTACCTCATTCGCTTTCAAAATACTGGGACGGATACGGCATTTAAAGTAGTTGTAAGGGACACTTTACCCTATAATTTGGAGCCTCTAAGCATAAAATCCATTGTGGCCAGTCATCCTTATGTGCTCTCCATCAAAAATAATATACTCACTTTTACTTTTGATAAAATCCTTTTACCGGATAGCAACGTCAATGAAAGAGCCAGCCACGGCTTCATTCGTTTTAAAATAAAACCTATAAAGGATCTTTACTACGGTGGCAGTATTCAGAATAAAGCCGCTATCTTTTTTGATTTTAATGACCCCATCATCACCAATATCGCAAATTCTGAGTTGATAAAACCCAAAGTTTTTATCAACCAAGCACAGTCTTTATGTGAAGGAGATGCCTACAACGGTAAAAAATATTTCACTTCTACCACGCGGTTTGATACGCTTTGGTCGCAACGATACGATACCATTATCACTACCCAAATAACCGTAAACCCACTAATAAATATCTTCAAGGATACTACCATAAAACGTTCACAACTCTTTTTGGATAAGACTTGGAACGAAGGGGATAAAGCAATGGCGAGAGTCAAAGCACTTTCAGGATGTGATACAATAATGAACTACACGATTCATATTTTAAGTACAGCCACTGCCGAATTACCCACCGAATTCAATAGCTTTATTATGTATCCCAACCCGGCAACTGATTATCTATCAATTAGTTATGAAATTAAAAAGGCTACTAAAGTTGAAATAAGTTTATACAATATGATGGGTCAAAAACTGAAAAATCTATCCATTTTACAGCAAAATACTGAGGGGGTACATCATATTTCAAATGACCTAAAAGATGTTCAATCGGGCAGTTATCAAGTAGGCATAAAAACGGAAAGTGGAACTGTCTATAAACGATTTATTAAAATGTAAGGGATTACAATGTATTAAAAAAGGCTTTGGGCAAAAATGTCCAAAGCCTTTTTTAATACATTATTTAAGATTTTAATCAACTATAAACAAATTCATTTGCGGGATTTTTATAGGCTTTATACATAAAATACAAGCATAAACCTGCCAATAAAGCACCTACTGCAAGTGTACCCGTTGAGCCTAATACCTCAGCTACCCAAGCCAAAATTTGTTTCACAAAGGCTCTTCTGCCGCTGGTATCAACTGAGATTCCTTGAGCCATATCGTTTGCCATGCCATTAATCAAAAATGTCAATAGGATGGTCACGCCCAAACCAACGATTGAAGGTGTTAATGCACTCAGCGTACTTTGGCTGCCTTGCGTGCATGTGAAAGAGCGCGTATTAGCAATTTCATTAGCCACATTCTGCGCCACGGTGGCATCACTAAAAGTCAAGTCCACTTTCTTACCCTCGTGGTGAATGGTTAAAACATCTCCATTTTCAAGGTGAGATACTTTTTCAATGGTATTAAAAGGCAAAAACTTCGTCTTTGTCAACGAAATCAAACTCTTTTTTTCGAGACTTGATGTCATATCAGCACTATCCGTGTACTTTTTACTGCTCAATTGGATGCCATTTTCATCCATTAAAAAGGATTTCCATTGCTCATCTTCGAGCCATAAAAAGGTGTGTTTCAGAGTATCCATATTATTGATTTAAGGTTATAAAATAAATATTCAAAACCTTTAGAACAAATAATTGACCAAATATTCTGATTTTCATAATACCCCTCAGTATTTCCAAGAAAAAAGGCTTTGAAAGGTATCAAAGCCCAAATTTAAGTTATTGTTTAAATAATTCCTCTAAGTCAATTTTTAAATCTGGAAACAAAGCACATTCCAAAGTTTCATCGCTCACATAAATAATGGGTGGCTCATAAATATCTCCGTCTTTATTTAAATTAAATTGAAACGCTTGCTCATGGTCGAAGTCAATTATCCAATACTCTTTCACACCATTTTCTTCGTACAACTTTTTTTTAATCCGCATTTCCTTCTGAGAGTTGCCCGGCGATAGGATTTCAATAATCAAATCGGGTGCGCCATTGCAGCCTTTTTCGTCCAATTTTTGAACATCACAAATGATGCAAAGGTCGGGCTGCACAACAGTATATACATCTTTATTCGCTTTTATCGTTTTTTCCTTATCAAACAAACGTACATCAAAAGGAGCTGCATAAAACTCACATTTATGGCTTTTGAAAAAGTTGTAAAACAAGCCATTCAAATCTCTCGAAATCGCTTGGTGCCTACGACTGGGCGCAGCCATAGGCAATATTTTACCTTTAATAAGCTCAACAGCCTGCTCAAATTGCCACGTCAAGTAATCTGCATACGTGTAAACACCGTTAGGATCAAGTTGTGAAAGGCTGGTAATCTTATTCATTTTATCGTATTTTGTACAAAATTATATTAAGTTCTCTACTTTTTTTCAAAAAACGTGGAGTGATGTTTTAATAAAAATTCATATTGTTTTTTATTCAAAATAATGTAGCCAGAGGCTTGTCCATCACTCAGATAACTATAAATGGCTATCTCGGGCATCTGTTCTTTCAAAGCCGTTTTTATTAATTCCATAAAATCAGGGTCGAGCCAATCACCTGTCATTTTCAGTTCTTTCTCATAGCGCTTGACTTTGAATGTAAAGCCGTATGGTGTTTTATCATTTTTCTCATTTTTCAAAAAATCATCTACGACTTCCGAAGGATTGAACAATCCTTTTGAAACTTTAGCAAATTGTTCTGTCAATTCTTGATATGGATTCTCTAAATTACCCGTTTCCCAATCAAAATAAACCACTATGCTCGGGAAAGCCAAAAGTATATCCCCATAACTATTGATTTCTTTCGATAAAATCTGCATTTTAGAAGAATCAATCTGGGCAGAAGTCAAGTGATTGAATAATCCGATTGTTTCATATTCCTTTATAATTTTTTTTACCCCCTCAGTATTAAAGGTGTTATCATGGTTTTCACGACTGAAAACAGCATATACTTCGCCCCATGCTTTTCGCTGAGTTTCAGTCATGGCCATCAAGCCGAAGTCTTTTTCTAAGCTAAACCCCGTTCCTTCAACAATATTTTTAACAAAATACAATCGTTTGGGCGAATTAATATCTTTTAAAAAATTATTTATCCCAAGTTGAAAACCTTCGCCAACTATCGCCAGAGTATCAGGTTTATCATTGGGGCTTTTTTCTTTTCTGATGAACTTATGGTAAGTAGTGTTTGAATATATTTTTTCTTTTGATTCAAAACTGAAAAATAATCTTTGAGTTGTACCCATTCTGTCTTCCTCTTCTTTTATCTCAATTTTCAAGTTTTGGAAATCAAATTCGGGTAAAATCTTTTTAATGTCTTTAAATATCAGAGGAAAATACTCTTTAGGGTTCAAAGAATACTGTTTCAAATCAAAAACTAAAGCATTATTACAGTAAGGAATGAATTCAAATTCGCCTTTTAATTCAAATGGCTTATAACTCTCAACAAGTTTTTTACGGTTTGTTTCAGAGATAATATCGCTCTCCAATAACGCTTTGAGCTTTTTTAACTCCCGCTTTTTGTTTATTTCATAATTACCATAATATTGTATTCTTTCAGTGATAAACGAAAACATTTGGGACTCGAGGAACAACTCAAACGATAGTAGTTTTGCTAAAGTTTCCTCATACAAACGCTTGTCAATTAAGCCTATTTTGAATATATCAGTCAGTGTACGAATGCGCGTTTTACCAAAAACGCTTCTTGTAGGCTTTATGAGAGGCTGATATTCTTCAAACCACTTTTTACCATTATTGAAAGCATTCGTTGAATAATAAGAGAAATTTTTAGGAAAAGTATCTTCGTTTGGAATAGCCATTTCAATACTTCGCCCTTTGCCTTTGTTCATCTGAGCTTGTATTTTCTCTTTTACATCCTTTTGAGAGTCTACTATTTTTTGTAAAAAAGCAGTCGTAAAACTCATCTCACGCATTAATTTAAATATGGCTTCATCCGTTATTTTTTTGCTTTGCTCCCTTGCCTCAGAATCATCCATTCTGTAAGCATACTCTTGATTGAAAGCTTTTTCACAAAATCCTAAGATAGAACCATGTGTAAGACTATCATTTCGCTGATATTTACTATCGGATAGTGTAGACCATTCATATAGGTCAGCTTCTTTTGAGTTGATATTTTCGATTAACTGATTTTTCCCTTCTTCGGATAGGATTTCGATTTCATAAAGCTTATTAGCAAATTCAATCGCTTTAGAAGATGAAATTTTTTGAGCAATAGCTGTATGGCCAATAAATATTACAGTGAAGAATAAAAGAACGGATTTCATGTTTTAAAAGTCAAATTTAAAAATTATTAAAAAAGCAAAAATAAGCTACCCCCTCAATATTTCCAAGAAAAAGGCAGCTAACACCGAAACGTTAACTGCCTTTTTATATTAATTTTATATTAAAATCACCTAAAATCTACGCTAATGTACCCAAATCAAAAGGCAATGTACGTATTCTTTTACCTGTCAGATTAAAAATGGCGTTGCATAAAGCAGGAGCTACGGGCGGTAAACCCGGCTCACCTACACCCGTTGGGTCAAGTTCATTTTGAACGATGTGCACCTCCACTTTAGGCATTTCATTCAAACGCAAGGGTGTGAAAAGATGGTAATTGGTTTCTATGACTTCCCCTTTTTCAATCGTAATCGGTGCTTTTAAAGCGGCAGATAATCCCATGACGATATTACCTTCAGTTTGCGCCCGCACTTGGTCGGGATTGATGGCAATGCCGCAGTCAATGACGCTTGTTACTTTTTCAATTTTAACGCCTGCACTCTGTTTTGAAACTAAAACAGCGTGCGCACAAATCGTTTCAAAAGTGCGGGCAACCGCGATACCGATGGCTTGACCTTTGGGCAATGGCTTGCCGTAGCCCGATTTTTCTTTTAAAATGCGTAAAACTTCGATAAAACGAGGCGACTCTTTGAGCATAGAAATACGCAAATCGAGCGGGTCTTTTTTAGCTGCATGAGCCAATTCGTCGGTAAAACTTTCGGTAGCAAATACATTCGTAGAGCCATAAACAGAACGCCACCATACAACAGGAATGTCCGTTTCAGCCAACACAAATTTATGCGCACGGTTCGGAATGGCATAAGGGCTATCTTCTTGATTCATGCCTTCTGCCCACCATGTTTGCTTGCTTGCGGGGGCTTTCCACAACTGCCAACCCAACCAACTACCCACTATTTTATGCTCCAAAGTGGACACATTTCCTGCGGTATCTAACGACCCCCTCAGTACATTAAGCATTCCGGGGCGGAAGGGTCCCTGCGTGAGGTCATCTTCACGTGACCACGTCAATTTTACGGGTTGGTTGAGTTGTTTTGAAAGAAAAACAGCTTCACAGACATAGTCAAGATACGCTTTTCGACCAAATGCACCGCCCATCAAAAGCACATTTATCTTAACATTTTCAGGTTTAAAGCCGAATTTCGTTGAAATCTCCTGAATCACTCCGTCCGGCCCTTGTATCGGCGCCCATATTTCAACTTTATCACCTTGCACCCAAGCCGTGGCATTCTCAGGTTCGAGGGGTGCATGTGCTGTGAAGGGCGTTATGTACTCAGCATCAATGGTTTTAGTCGCCGATTTGAACCCCTCGGTAGTATCCCCTTTTTTATCTTCTAAAGTGAAACCGTCTTCGGTTTTGAGCTTTTGGAGGTTTGCGTAATAGCCAGCAGTAGAAGCATTTAAATAATCGGTATTTTCCCATTCTACTTTTAAGGCTTTGCGCCCTTCCATGGCTGCCCACGTATTGTCAGCAATAACTGCCACGCAATCCACCGTTTTATGTGGCATAGAGCGTTCAGCTTTCAAGACTTTACGCACGCCCGTTACTTTTAAAGCCGCCGTATCGTCAATAGATTTTATTTTACCGTGAATATGCGGCGCGTGCAGCATGACAGCATATACCATATTGGGCATTTTAAAATCTAAGCCAAATTGCGCTTTTCCGTTCGTTTTAACAGGAATATCTTGGCGTGGTAGGCTCTTACCGATGAGTTTGAAATCTTTTACCGGTTTCAACTTAGGCTCTTTGGGCACTTCTAATTGAGAAGCATCGTCCACAAGTTCGCCAAATGAAAGGGCTGTATTTGTTTTTCTATTAAAAACTTTACCCCCCTCAGTATAACAGTCATTTTCGCTCACTCCCCAGCGATTGGCTGCGGCTTTTGTGAGCATTTCACGCGCCGCCGCACCTGCTTGGCGCATCGGCTTCCAACGCGTCCGCACGGATGACGAACCGCCTGAAAGTTGTCCCCCATATTTACCCGCACCACTGGTAAAAGTGATATTAATTTGTTCCATCGAAACACCCAATTCCTCTGCTACAAGCATCGGCATGGATTGCGTTGTGCCTTGTCCCATATCGGGGCGCGGGCAGAGAATCGTTATTTTGTTATCCTTAGTTATTAAAATATAAGGACTCAATTCCAAATCAACTGCTTCTGCGGTCAGTAGCGTAGGGCTTTTGGACGCTCCAAGACGAGGCAACGAAATGCCGATTGCGAGGATGCCCGCTGATTTTAAAAAATTCCGACGTTTTATATTTGATTCCATGATTTTTTAATTTAAAAACAGTGATTTTACTCTTTGTTTAAAGCTTTTTTATCTATATTCTCAATTTGTTTGAGATAATTATCTTTACTCGTTACTTTCAGACCCGTATTTTCTTCCAATCTATTGATGGCTTTTCCCGCTTCCGCACCGCCTTTTTGAGCTATTTCGTGGTTTTCATTGAAACCTTTTGCATCTTCTCTGACTGCTAACGAGCGGGTGACTTCCTCGCCCAAAGCCGTAAAAATCAGTTCTAAAGGTGTCATGTGATCACGCAGGTTTTCTTTTTCTAAACCTTTCAACTGGCTGTGTTCGCTGGGCGTCAATCCAAAAGTATTTTTGGCAATAGTAGCTGTGAGTATCGAAAAATCTTTATGCTCTGTAATTCCTCTATTTCGCCATTCATTGGTCAGCTCTTTTCGGGTTTTGATGGTCTGCATTCGGTGCGCAATCCATTCGTCAGAGTAACCTTTTAATTTATAATATTCGGCTTGTCGCTCAATGAGTAATTCGGGGTCGTTTGTTTCATCGATAGTCCTTTTACCTTGTTCTGCCAACCATAATTTTAATGGCTCGGCTTTGGGCGACGGAACTGACATGGCTATTCGGAGTACCCCCTCAGTATTGGCACAATCTGTGGGGCGCATTTTACCGTCAGGAGCTAAAAATTTGAACTTCCCACAGATTGTGGATAGTTGATTTTCCCGTTTTTTTAGCATTGTCCAATAATTAGAAGGGTCTCTACTATCCGTCAAAATCTCTATGACGTCAATAATCGAAAAGTACCATTCTTCATTATGCCATATTTTACGGATTTTCCTATCTTGAAATAGAATAATGTCATTACGTTGTTCCATGTGTCCTAAATAAATTTTTGGTCAATTATTTAACCTTTCATAGTTGTCGAGCCTTTCGACGCGCCTTTTTGCAACTCCATTTTACCGCCATTTTCTTTAAGCATTTTAGCGGATAGGTGGATGGCTTTGCGGATGCGTTGGTAAGTACCACAGCGGCAAAGGTTCCCCGACATGGCTGTATCAATATCGGCATCAGTAGGGTTTGGATTTTTTTTCAAAAGAGCCACTGCACTCATTATCTGACCGCTTTGGCAATAGC
>JANMYC010001560.1:0-8201 GCA_031381715.1 Saprospiraceae bacterium | reverse complement strand
CTCGCACCGCCGTACGTGGATTAATAGCGTCAATATCTCTATCCAAATACCGATTAAAAGCCATCGCTGCACTCCTCGCAAAAATCATACACAGCACTATACACAGTAAAATTTATCAATCACAAAGCGCCTTAAATTGGCAAATTTTACTGTGTATAGTGCTGTGTATGATTTTTGCAAGGAGTGCAGCCATGGCTTTTAATCGGTATTTGGATAGGGATATTGACGCTATTAATCCACGTACGGCGGTGCGAGAGATTCCAGCGGGCGTCATCTCTGCGAATTCGGCTTTAGTATTTATTATAGCGAATTGTATGTTTTTTGTGGCGACTACTTGGTTTATCAATCCGATTTGCTTTTACCTGTCACCCATCGCTCTGTTGGTGGTTTTGGGATATAGTTACACGAAGCGATTTACCTTTTTATGCCATTTTGTTCTGGGTTTAGGTCTTTCATTAGCGCCTATAGGAGCTTATTTGGCGGTGGTGGGTCATTTTGATTTTTTGCCCGTTTTATATTCACTCATTGTTTTATTGTGGGTTTCGGGTTTTGATATTATATATGCGCTTCAAGATGAAGATTTTGATAGAAATTTGAACCTCAATTCAGTTCCCGTTAAATTGGGTAAAAAGGGAGCTTTGATGCTATCTAATATACTGCACGTTGTTGCGGCAATTATTTTGCTCATTTCAGTTTTTACTTTGAATGCTTCGCAAGGTGGTTTGTCATTTGGTTGGATGCATTGGCTTGGGGCAGGGATTTTTATTGCATTACTGATTTACCAGCATACGCTCGTGAAAGTGAATGATTTGAGCAAAGTGAATTTGGCTTTTTTTACGACGAATGGTATCGCGAGCGTTATTTATGGCTCTTTTTTTATCATTGATTACTTGTTTTAAAAATGTAGTATTGGCGATATCCAGATAGGTTAATCGTTATTTTTACTCATACCCCCTCAGTATCAATGCCAGATACTGAGGGGGTATTTATTTATTTGTAATATTTTACTTTAAAAAATGTTATTCCACTGTTTTTGGAACATATTTTGCAAATATGCTATTAGTTACACGTTCTCCCCCAGAAATGTACTTCTCTTCTTAAATAACTGCACTACAACAACACTTTAAATAGTTTGGCTAAAATAACCGACAATTTCTTTTTTAAGTCGGTTCTCAAAATTGTTGAAAATACTCTGCTTCGCTCCGCATTTTCCACAATTTTAAGCCCGACAAAATTATCGGTTATTTTTACGCCTTTAAGTATAATATTAAAATTTATACTGAAAGAAAATATTCGATAGATTACTGTTTGATTTTCAATTGAATACAAATTGATATTTTTCAAATCAGTGACACTTTACACAAAACCTATATGTAGTTGGCATGATTTTTCGCAATGTCAGATGATTAAGTTATATTGTAAAATGTGATTACATTGATTTTATACTTAAATAGGTATATTCACAAACAAGACATTATAAGTAGTATGGTAATATTGATTTTTAATTTAATATACTTTAACTTGCAAATAATGAGATCTAAGACAAAAAATATTTAGGCATACATGAAAAAACTTTTACTTTTTAGCGCAATTTTATTCTTTTGTGGCTTTTTAAAAGCACAGTCTAATTTTATCAATCAAGATTCAGCATTCGCTCAAAGTGCTGATTGTACGGGTGGTATTTCAATTAATATTGATAGCATCGACTTTGGTAATATTGGAAATTATCAGTTTCTTTTAGATGGATTGCCCTATACAGGAAGCCTCAATCCCAGCAAAATTGATACTTTTCACACTTATTCATATTCGCAGTTGTTTGATAATGGAGAAGTGGGCCCTTTCACGCTCAATTCTTGGACAATAAACGGTACGACTTATTCTATACCCGTTTTCGCAAATCTTAATCAATTATTGGACTCGATGAGGAAATGGGATCCGCTTACTAATTGGCAATTTACCAATCCACTTATATTTGGTTATCCAAAGAATGGACAGGCTTACAGTTGTCAATCATTAAGAGGATTGTCAGTGGGAGCTCAAAATAATTACTGTTTTAATGAAGCTTTTCTTCCAAAAGGGTTGAAAATAACTGTTCCGGCGGGTTTTCACCAATTTGTAGTTCAAGATACTGTAACTAAATTAAACGATACTATTCAGTTAAGAGCGGCTTGTATTCAAAAAGATACGATTCGCCAAACGCTATTTATAGGTGTAAATAGAGCAAGTTGTATCAATACTTCGCAGCTTTTAGGCACGCCTCAGTTGGCAACTTTTACGAATTTTTGCGCTAAAACGACCACAAATGTCACTTTTGATAGCCTTTACAACTTTTGCATAAGCTACACAGGTAGAGCAGTGGGTAGTGATACGGCTTGTGTGCGGGTGTGTGACCAATACGGCATTTGTGATACCACGTATATATATGTCACGGCTCAAGCCAATCCATCAAGACAACATTACATAACCGATACCATCACAATTGGTCAAAGCCGTGAGAGATGTAATTTGGCAGTTCCTCCAGGGACAATTGCTACTTATCGGAATCTTTGCCCGACGCGGTCTGGTTCTGAAATCAATTTTGTGGTGGATTCTACGAGAAAATGTGTTTCGTACACGGGCGTTACAGTGGGTATCGATACTGCGTGTATGGAGGTTTGTAATACATTAGGGGTTTGTGATACCTCATTTTTATATATTGAAGGATTAAAAATAGTCCCTCGTGGTCAGTCTTATGTTTTTAATGATACTATTTTAATAGATTCTATAAAAACCAAGTGCGATTTTGTGAAGCCAAGTGGAACGATTAATATTTTCCAAAATCTAAGTGCAGCGAGTTCGAATGTTCAATTCTCCCTTGACCAAGGGTTAAAATGTGTTTCATACCGAGGTTTGACTGTTGGAGCTGATACAGCGACGATTAGAGTGTGTAATACTGAGGGGACCTGCGATACAACTATTTTTTACGTATCAGCAAAAGCCAATGTGGTTCAACCACCCACTGGGGGCAGCTTTTTATTTACTGATACTATTTCTATCAATGCAGTCCGTCAAAAATGCGATATTTCGGTACCTATTGGTACAATCAATGTTTTTCAAAACATTTGTGCAAGTAGCTCTAATAATCACGTGATTTTCAATTTAGATACTATCGGTAAATGTGTCATTTATTCGGGTAAAAGCTTTGGTATCGATACTGCTTGTATCCGAGTTTGTAACACCAATAACAGATGTGATACTACTACTTTTATCATTGAAACCAAACTGGTGGCAGCGGGTAGTTCAAGAACCTATAATTTTGCGGATACGATTACAGTAGGTTCAAGTAGAACTAAAAATGACTTTAGTGCTCCGCTCGGTTCAGTTTTAATTGAAAAAATAGGTACATCCAGTGCAAATTCTAATGTGCAATTCGATATAAATACTTCTCTTTTCAGTGTCACATATAAAGGACTAAAAGTAGGCTCTGATACCATTACTATAAGAATCTGTAATGCTTCAAATACCTGTGATACGACTGTTTTAAGAATTAGAGCATTGGCTCTAATCGTGGTAGCTAAACCAAGTGTAGATACCATTAAACTTAAAATATTTGAGAGAAAAACTTTCTGTCCTGACTCATCAGAACTGAGTGGCTCTCCCATCAATTTGATAAAATTCTGTACACCCGCTACTTTTGATAATTCTACAATTAGCTTGGATACACAAAAGAAATGTGTAGTAGTGACGGGTAAAACAGTAGGTGTGGATACTTTTTGCATTGCTATATGTAACGCTGCGGGATTTTGTGATACAACAACACTTTTTGTTAAAGTGTCGGCAGATTCCATAAAACCTAAAACCAGTGTGGATTCTATCACAATTGCGATAGGTCAGTTAAAATCATTTTGCCCAGATAGTTTAGAATTGTTGAGTGGTAGAATCACGAGTATATCCTCATGCGCCACCACAAGCGCAGACAATTCGGCAGTGACACTTAATAATGTCACAAAATGTGCAGATTTAAGAGGTATTTCAGAGGGAAGAGATACAACTTGTATGATATTATGTAACTCGGCTGGGCTGTGTGATACGACAACACTTTACATAAAAGTTGTGAAAGAATTACCGCCTTCTCCGAGCTTAGAGATAGTCAATCTCAGAATAGGAGAGACCTTAAATTTTTCAAAGATTGATACGTCCCAGATACGCGGTGCAGTAGATACTATTTACGACGCTTGCCCGGGAAAAAATGGTTCTCACGCTTTGATGGTTTTAAATAGAGCAACTCGAAGTGTCAGTATTACGGGCGTGAATGTGGGTTCTGATACGATGTGTATTGTGGTTTATAATCGAATTTCGATGCTTTATGACACAACCACAATTGTTGCGAATGTAAGAGATACTGCGGGTGCTTTCACAATCAAAGCCAATAAGGATTCTGATACAATGCGTCAAGGAAGAACAATTACGCTCAAAGTATATGCAAACGATTCACTAAGAGGTAAAATTCCGACGTCACTAACCATTATTCGACCACCTTTGAAAGGTAAAGCTGATACAATTAGCTTCCGACAAGGCTTGATTAGTTATACTGCTAACCGCTCTCCGAATGCGTGTGGATTGGATAGTTTCACTTACAGAGTGTGTGTGGATACGATATGTTCTGAGGCTTTGGTGGTTGTAGAAGTGATTTGTGCGGACTCTTTAAAGGCATTTAATGCTATCTCTCCGAATGGAGATGGGCGCAATGATGCCTTCCGAATAGAGGGTTTACAGAAATACCCTAACAATACTTTGTTAATTTTTAATCGTTGGGGCAATGAAGTGCTCAATGTTAAGAAATATCAAAATGATTGGCAAGGTACTTGGAATAATAAAGATTTACCGGATGGTACATATTTCTACTTACTGCGTGACGAAGATACTAATGAAGTGATTTTGACAGGTTATTTGCAGATTCTGCGGTAAAAGTTTAAATCATATATATCAAAACCGATTTAATTAGGGACAAAACGAAAAAACGAAGAATTCTCTGAATTCTAAATTCATCCCCCCACGATGAAACAATATTTAGCAATACAGAAACTTCACAACCCGTGAATTTATCAATTTTAAAATTTCTAACGATGAGAAAATTTAGCACACTTTTTACTCTTATGATGTTTGCGACTTTAGTGAGCTACGCGCAACAAGATCCGATGTTCACTAAGTACATGTTCAACTCATTGACTTTCAACCCTGCTTACGCGGGCAGTCGTGAGCATATGACAATCAACGCTTTGCATCGTACTCAATGGTGGGGCATTGAAGGAGCACCAAGCACACAATCTATTACAGTTCATACGCCTATGAAAAATGAGCGCGTAGGACTTGGTATGAGTTTAGTGAATGACAAAATTGGTCCCACAAACTCTATTTATGCCAATATCGCTTATGCTTACCGCATTCCAGTGGGTAAAGCCAAATTAAGCATTGGTCTTCAAGGAAGTATGAACAATTGGAGAGCCGATTGGTCAAAACTGAACCTTCAAGACGGCAATGACCCCGCTTACAATGAGCAAAGTCCAAATCTTTGGAAGCCCAACGTAGGTGTAGGCGTTTACTACTACAGCAAGTTATTCTACACGGGCTTGGGTGTACCGCGCTTGATTGAATATGATTTGACTCAAAATCGTACTGACCAATTGCCGATTTATGCAAAGCAAGTACGCCACTTTTTCTATACTATCGGTGGTGCCATTCCTTTGCGTGGTAATGCATTGATATTCAAACCATCACTACTTTTGAAAGCATCTGCACCAGATAGCCGATTCAAGCGTGATTCATCGTTCCAACAAGTGGGTGCTCCTACGGAATTCAACATAGATTTATCATTGTTTTTCCAAGAGACATTGTGGATTGGTACATCTTTCCGTTCGTCAGTTGAAGCTTTTTCAAAGAAAAGCTCTTATGATTCAGCGGATTTATGGGCAGCGTATTTTCTATCAAACGGTATGCGTTTAGGCGTTTCATATGACTACACGTTGACAAAATTACAGAAAAAAGCTGGTGGCTCATTTGAGGTAATGGTGGGATATGAATTTGACTATAAGACCAAAAAGACCGTCACTCCTCGATATTTCTAAGCTTTTTAAAATATATTAAAAGCTTATTTAAGCCTTTTTTTACTTGTTAAAAATGCCTTTTAAATGCCTTTTTAACAAGTAATACTGAGGGGGTAACACCATAAATTATAATCCTGTTTTTAAAGGATAAATTATGGTTATTTAATTTGAATTTAAAAATTGGTATGATTTTTACATTGAATATAATAAATATTGTTTTGTAAAATATTGATTATCAATATTAATTATTCAATCTCCAACTTCCGAAAACCAATTAATATTCGTATTCACTTTGTTTTAAATAGAATTTATTAAGTACTCCGAGAATCGGAACTGAGAGGGTATAATAGTTACTCGCTCAAAATAACTTAGTAACTGTTTAGCAAAATAAACATTTTAGATTACTAAACTAATGAAATAAAACATGACATGAAAGCAGTCGTGTTCACTTCATTTTGATTTTTGAAATTTTAACTTGCTATGATGAAATTCAGAAACTTTTACCTACTAGCCGCTGTACTCTTATTATTTACGAGTTCAGTCGAAGCTCAAAATGCGAAGCTTGAAAAAGCTAAACGCTACATGAAAGATTTTAACTATCAAGAAGCTATTTCGCTTCTGAAGCAAATCACCGACAATAAGGATAACGCCGAAGCCAAAATCAATTTGGCGGAGTGTTACAGAAAAGTGGGTGATTCTCCCAATGCCGAATTCCTTTATGGACAAGTGGTGCGTATGCCCGAGGCTCAACCAATTCACTATTTATTTTATGGTGAAATGCTTCAGCGCAATGGTAAATGCGACTTAGCCAAGGAATGGTATCTCAAATTTAATCAAGCAGTGCCAGAGGACGTTCGCGGACAATACATGAGCAAGGCTTGCGATTATGAAGAGGAGTTGAAAACAAAGGGTTTGTCCATTTATGATGTACAACGCGCTAATTTTAACTCACAATACGATGATTTTGGTTCTACTTTTTACAAAGATGGTATCGTCTTCGCTTCTGAGCGTGACAAAGGCATTGCCATAAAAAGAGAGCATAGCTGGACGGGTCGTCCGTTCCTCGATTTGTACTTCGTGCCCATCAAAGGCTGTGGTACTGAGGTAACTTATGGTCGTCCTGAGCCATTTGCGAGTGATGTAAATACGAAATATCATGATGCTGCTGTAACTTTTAATAAGGAACAAAGCATAATGTATTTCACTCGTAATAACTACACAAAAGGCAAATCTGCTGGTGATGACGATGGTATTATGAAGTTGAAAGTATATACATCTAAGAAGAGTGGCAAGTCAGGTTGGACTGGCGAAGAAGCTCTTCCTTTCAATAGTGACGAATATTCGTGTGCGCATCCTACTTTAAGTGAGGATGGTAATAAATTATATTTTGCTTCGGATATGCCGGGCGGATTTGGTGGCATGGACATTTACGTTTCTGAACAAGAAAACGGCAAGTGGGGTCCTCCAGTGAACCTTGGACCAGGCATTAATACTGAGGGGCATGAACTTTTCCCTTTCATGCATAAAAGTGGGCGTCTTTATTTCTCATCTGATGGACACCTTGGCTTAGGCGGTATGGATATCCATTACGTGGATGATAAAGGCAATGGTCAATGGTCAGCTCCTGAGAACGTAGGCGCGCCTATCAACTCTCAAGAAGATGATTTCAGCCTTAGCTTGAATGAAGATGGAACTTGTGGTTTTTTCTCATCGGATAGAGCCGGTGGTGCAGGTCACGACGACGTTTACAGTTTTACTAAAAAAGCTGCTCCACTGAAAGTATACGTATATGATGCTGATACAAAAGCTGCCATTGAAGGTGCTACAGTTGTCGCTGATTCATTGAATAGAACAATGAAAACGGGCAAAGACGGTAAGGCAATGGTAGAAATGAAGTTCAATACATGCAGCAATTTTGCGGCTTCAATGGAAGGTTACGAACCTGCTACTAAGCAAGGTTGCGTCAAAGATGCCAGCTCAGCTGAGCCCAATACGGTAGAGATTCCACTTCGTAAAATGATGAAACATACAGTTGCAGGTGTTGTTTTTGACTTGGCTACGGGTTTACCTTTAGGCGGTGCAACAGTATCTCTTTTAGGTGGAACTAAAGATACTTCA
>JANMYC010001479.1:0-2370 GCA_031381715.1 Saprospiraceae bacterium | reverse complement strand
AAACAAGCATCTGCCAAATCATCGGCATGAAGGAATTCACGAAGTGGCGCACCCGTTCCCCATAAAATTACTGAGGGGTCATTGTTCTTTTTAGCTGTTAAAAACTTTCTGATTAAAGCAGGTAAAACGTGCGAATTTTGCAAATCGTAATTGTCATTGGGACCATACAAATTGGTAGGCATAACTGAGATAAAATTACACCCATACTGCGCCCGATATGCATCACACATTTTGATACCCGCAATTTTTGCAATAGCGTAAGGCTCATTAGTGGGTTCAAGCAAACCAGTGAGCAAATATTCCTCTTTAAGTGGCTGAGGTGCTAATTTCGGATATATACATGACGACCCCAAAAACATCAGCTTTTTCACGCCCGCTAAATAAGAAGAGTGAATGACATTGTTCTGAATCATGAGATTTTCGTACAAAAACTCTCCTCTATATATATTATTGGCTAATATACCGCCTACTTTGGCGGCTGCTAAAAATACATAATCAGGTCTTTCTTTTTTAAAAAAATCGCTAACCTGAGTTTGGTTTCTTAAATCTAATTCGTTGGATTTTCTAAAAATGATATTATTATACCCTTTTTTATATAACCCCCTCAGTATAGCCGAGCCTACCATCCCTCGATGACCTGCTACATAGATTTTGGCATCTTTTTCCATAAATTTTTAAAATAATTTTGTTCAAACGGTATTTTTTTTGAGCCTCTGTTGTCGTTTTTCGACTATTCGTTGTAGTATAAAACTCATTATTGCAGCTAAAAATATTACGATAAATAGCAATGGAAAGGTTCCAATGTTTCTGAATTTAAATACAAAAGCTATAAATGAAATAGTGGTAAGTACGAGCACTAAGGTAGATTGCATATGAGAAAGCCCAAAATCAACCAGTAAATGATGTAAATGCAAACGGTCAGGTGAAAAAGGTGACCGCCCCCTCAGTATTCTGATGGTAAAAACCCGCGCAGTATCAAATAAAGGTAATATCAAAATACCGATTGCTACGGCGGGTCCCGCTGGGACATAGAACGGAGAATCTGCTGAATGTTGATTTATTTCAATAAATTTGATCACTAAAATGGAACTGACAAGCCCCAAAAGCAAGGCGCCAGTATCACCCATGAAAATCCTAGCTGGAGTGAAATTATATTTCAGAAAAGCAGTTGTCGCGCCCGCCAAAGCAAATGCCAGAATCGCCAAGCTCAATTGATCCATAAAGTAAAACCAAGTGCCCAAAGTAACGGCGATTACGCAAGTAACACTACCTGAAAGCCCGTTAATGCCATCAATGAGGTTAAATGCATTGATGATAACAATTATTGTAAAAATCGATATTATCAAGGATGCCCACAATGGAATCTCTTCAATTCCAAAAAAACCGTGTAAACTACTGATACGAACGCCCGCTTTAAAAGCTAAAATTCCCGCAGCCATCATTTCACCTAATAGTTTTCGATACGGTGACATTGGTAAAATATCATCTTTTACGCCGATTAAAAATATAATAATGAACGCACATAGAGTATATTGTAACTCGCCAAAAATACCAAATGGCGTCCAAAAAACTATTGAAAATATGGTACCTACAAAAATAGCAATCCCGCCTAACGATGGTGTGGAAACTGTATGAGAACGCCGCTCGCCCGGTTCATCGTACAAGTGTTTGACCTGCGCCAAGTGAATTATGGAGGGAATTATGAAATAACTGGGTATGAAAGCTGTAATAAAGCTTAGTAGGATTTCATACATTTTTTAATATTGTAAATGAGATAAAAATAAGTTTCAAAATTTTGATTCGTTTGGTTTAAAAGCTAAAAGTGTTGAAAGCGGATTTTAATAGATTGAATTTCAATTTTTTATATAACCATTAAAAATACAATGTTTATTAAATCTGCTTTTATCATATGCCTACTTATAGGCGGTTTATGCCACAAAAATATTAAAAATCTTCCATACTTTTCAAACCGTAAAAAGATAATTAAAGACCCATTTTAACGATAGCACCTTCCTTTAATAAATATCTTTCACCGCTTTCAGGGCATATGGCTATCTGACCCTCATTAAAATTTAAGCGATGTCCATATTCACCCACCCAACCGATGGGTTTTGATGGATTTCCTACCACAAGTTCATAAGGTTTTACATCCTTGGTCACTACCGTACCCGCACCAATAAAAGCATATTCTCCTATTTTTACACCACATATAATTGTCGCATTGGCACCTATTGACGCTCCTTTTGCCACGTGGGTTTTCATATATTCATTCTTGCGATTGATGGCACTGCGCGGATTGATAACATTGGTGAAAACTACTGAGGGACCTATGAAAACATCATCTTCGCACTTTACACCGGTATAAATAGA
>JANMYC010001447.1:0-2200 GCA_031381715.1 Saprospiraceae bacterium | reverse complement strand
TCGCCCCGACAGTTCGGTAGATATTGAAAAGAACAAATTTTTATTCGCGGCAGAGCCGCAAAACAGGCTTATTGCTATTTATTTTCAGCTATTTTATTTTTTAAATTTTCAAGGGTTAGTCGAACCCATTTATTTGCAATCCCTTGTATTTCCATATCGGTGAAAGGTTCACTATATAATTTTGTTATTAGTATACTATTATTATACTTAATCTTATATTCTGTTCTTTCTGGATATAATGACAACTCTGTATTAAAAATTATGTTTCTTTTTCCTCTATTATAGTCTTGCCATTGATATGTTACTACTAAAGAGTCGAAAACAGCATTTACGACAACATTATGAAATTCATTTATTTCATATTTATTAACTCCTCCCGGATCGCTAAAGTGCCCCCCATCCTCTTCTTCAACTTCGAAGGGTTCGTATATGTAAGAATATGTTTTCGAGTTTTTTAAAAATAGGTCATCAAAATTATTGAGTTGAATATTTGCTTTTTTGACTATGGCAAAGAAAAAATGTTCGACAATATTTTTAACAATTTCTTCTTTTTTTTGCACTAGTGGCTTTTCTAATCCAGCCTTAAACAAAGCAATCTCCTTATCCAAATCCCCATCATCTTCTATACTCTCCCCCCTCGCCGCTTTCAAATAAATATTCAGAGAACTTGAAACTTCCGCTGCTATAAACTCCATCAATGGCACATATTCGTTTTTATCGGCTTGCCCCAGTGCGGCGTAATAATCTGTTCGTTCTTTCAGTTTCACAACCGCTGGCGGATAACTTTTTTGCATTAAAATCAAGTTCATTAAAATGCGGGCTATTC
Source organism: Saprospiraceae bacterium (assembly GCA_031381715.1). GTDB lineage: Bacteria > Bacteroidota > Bacteroidia > Chitinophagales > Saprospiraceae > JAAFJT01. The sequence goes on along the minus strand of JANMYC010001447.1, from coordinate 1,374 downwards.
TGCCGTTGCCATCATCAAAAGGGTGAATGGCTACAAAGCGATGGTGAAAAAATGCCGCTAATACTGAGGGGTGTATCTTTTCATTTCTCCTTGCTTCATTGTACCAACCAACCAATTCCGACATCAAAACGGGTACATCTTCGGGCGTTGCGTAATAATGAATTTCACCAGTGGGTGTTTTTACATGATTCGGTTGCTTTTTATATTCACCTATCAAAATCGTTTTTGAAGTCTTTTGACCATCAAACGTTATGGCAGGTGATTGATATGGCTCAACCAATATCATTTTATGCAATTCCCGAATTTCAGTTTCAGTCAAATCTCTATCGTCTTTGACAACGCCAATCAAAAAATTAATCGCCTCATTATGCCCTTTTATATCCAAATGGTCTTTCAAAGGCTTTCCTTTAGCCGTTAGACCATACATTAAAAAGCTATATGTTTCACCAAAAGTTAACTTATTACCTTCTATCGCATTTGAATGATAATTCCATTCTAACCTGATTTTCTGCATAACACGCCCTTCAACTTCCTCTGATAAGGGTCTAATGGTGTCTAATTGCCTTTTTTCATCATTCAACTGTTCAAAAATGGGCAATTCACTTAATGCTTCTGTCAGTTTAGTCCAACTATTCATTTGCTTTTTATACTATTTCAATCTCCCAATTCCACCACCGTTTTCACCAAAACTGGATATTTTTTATCCAAATCATCGTATTTTACCTCTTCATCGGGAATAAACTCCACCAAATCATAATTCAACTTTTTATCGAATTTATTGGCTGCTTTGATGATGGTTTCATCTTCTTCATCATTGCTGAATGCGTCTTGAGCCACACGTAGCATACCTTCAGCTTTCACTGATTCGATGTTGATGTCCGTGTCCACCAATTTTTCTACATTCGTTTGAGCAATTTCTACAATTTCTTTTCCTTGTAAAATCAACCAGCATCTGAAATATAGAAAACCATTTAATCCAGGCTTTTTCTCAAAACGGACTCTGTCTTTTTCAACTTTAAACTTTGTGCTCAATATTGTGCATAATTCCACCATCGCCGGCGTATTCAAGGCTTTGAGTTGCTTTCTTAGATTGATTTCAAAAGCCAATAGTTCATCTTCTGATTTGATAGACAGGGTGGCAACAAGTTCTTCTACTTGTTCTTTTGCTGTTTCGTTTTCTTCTTTCGATTTTTCAATCAATTTCCAGAAGTTCTTTTCATATTTTTCGACGTATGCGATGTCCATTTTGATGTTTTAATAGGTAAACATGAATAAAATGTGGTTTTGTACTACCCCCTCAGTATTGAGCAGCTTTAATCACTAAATTTTCATTTTAAAAAATTTGAACTTTGAAAGGTATTTTATGATAACATT
>JANMYC010001441.1:0-2724 GCA_031381715.1 Saprospiraceae bacterium | reverse complement strand
TTTTTAACAATCAAAAAAGAAATGGATATGAAACAAATGTTTTTTTCAATGATTTTAGTTTTAATTACAACATCCCTAAGCTTTGCACAAAATACCGTTAATGATGAAAAGGAAATAGAAGCGGGCATAGATGATTTAATAAAAAGCTGGAACAATCACAATTATGCGGATATGAAAAATTATGCCACCGAAGATTGCGAATGGGTAAATATCGTGGGCATGTGGTGGAAAAACCGAGATGAAGTTCAAAATGCACACGATGCCTTTCACAAAACCATCTTTAGAGATGTCCCGCTTTCTAAAATCAAGACGACGATTCGTTTTATCACTGCCGATGTTGCCATTGCTCATTTAGAGCAACATATCGGAGCTTATTCAACACCCAGTGGTCATCAATTCCCAGAAGCTGACAATCATACGACCTTGGTTTTTGTAAAAAAAGACATGAAATGGCTCTTGACTACAGGACAAAATGTGGTGATAGATGCAATGGCACAAAAAAGTAACCCGATTAAAAAGTAGAACTATTTCAGTGCATAACAATTTTACCAATTATTGAAGGTGCAGCGCACCGCCATAGTTGTAGCTATCAAAATGATGTTCTTTTTAAGGTGCAGCGCACCGTAATACAAACGAAAAATTATAGATATATTACGGTGCGCTGCACCTTAACCTTATTTCGAGATTTATTTCTACAACTACGACGGTGCGCTGCACCTATTTCGGTAAATTTGTTATGCACTCAACTATTTTAAACTCATCGAATTTTGAAGATTAAACTTTGAGCGAGTAAATACCCCTCAGTAAAAAAGCCTTTTTGAACATTCAAAAAGGCTTTTTTACTGAAAGGTTGATTGTAAAAATCATTGACCGATTTTCAGGTGAATAAAACAGTTTTAAAAATTTAAAAGAAGAATGTATATTTGCGAAAGAGAGCTTAAACGGCTTTTTTAACCCTAATTATGATTATATTTTAAATTAAAAAAGAATGAGTGCGAAGTCTTTCCCATCTAATTCAACCTTTTTCTACTGGTACTTATGTGTATTTGAGAAACCAACCAAGGTTTCCTCACTCTTTTCATTTAAAAAAGTCATTAATAATACTCTTTTTTAACAATTTTAAAAAACCAAAAATGAAAAACTCATCCCTAATTATCTGTGCATCCGTATGCCTTATGCTCAGTTTTATGTCTTGTAACAATGAACCGAAAGCATCAACCGACAATACAAAAGCCGCCACACCCGCACCAGAAGAAACAGTAAAACGGGGTCAATATTTGGTGACAATCACAGGCTGCAATGATTGCCATTCACCCAAAAAAATGGGCGCGCAAGGTCCCGAAATCATTCCGGAACTCATGCTATCGGGTTATCCTTCTGACCGTCCCATCGTAAAATTTGAAGACAAAATGATAAAAACCGGATTTGCTCAATTTTACCCTGATTTGACAGCGGCGGCGGGCCCGTGGGGATTGACTTTCGCGGGAAACCTAACGCCCGATGAAACTGGCATCGGTAATTGGACAGAAGAACAATTCAAAAAAGCTTTGACACAAGGTAAATTAAAAGGTCTTGATGGCAGCCGCACACTTTTACCGCCCATGCCATGGGTTAATTACGTTTCAATGGCGGATGAAGATATTAAAGCCATATTTGCCTATTTAAAAAGCATAAAACCCGTTAAAAACATCGTTCCGCAGCCAATTGCGCCTGATAAAATTTAATTGGGATATTGGGATATTGAGATATTGAGATATTGAGATATTGAGATATTGGGATATTGGGATGTTGGGATGTTGATATGTTGGAATCTAAGAATTCACCCCCTCAGTATAAAAGGCTTTTTTACTGAGGGGATGAAACAAAAAAGGCTCAACCACTTTTAACAGCGATTGAGCCCCAATATATTCTCTTACAACTAACTTATGACTTATCTATACTCAAGTAAAAACTTGCCATTGGCATCAAAAAGCAATTTCTTTTTAGTTGAGCCCTTTTCAATTTCTACTTCATAAATCGAAATATTTAAACGGGTTTCTTTCTCCGCACTTTTAATCGTGTAGCCGACATAATTGGCAGCAATATACGTTTTGATAGCCGGTAAAAGAGCTGAAATCTCAATTTTCACTTCAGTAAAACCACCTACAGGTCTGCCATGGCCGTTTCCTGGATGACCACTTACTACATTGTGCACGGATTTAAATTTACCAGTTTTATCAAATACAAGCACTTTAGTAGTCGTATCTTTTGAAACAACGACGAAATAGCGTGCCGTATCATTGCGCGTGAATTTGAAAACTTTTACCACGTTATAACCCGCATAATTAGTGGTAATGTATGTTTTTGAAATAGCAGGCAATGAATCGTAAGTGAATCTGCGAGATTGACCGCAACGGCTACTATCAGGCATGTGGATAGAATCGGGGCGCGGGTCTCCTGCACCTCCGCCCATGAGCTGAACATCACCTGTCATGATTGTTTCAGCGGGAGTTACTGATTCATCAGTGTTTTTACAAGCCACAATAAGCAACAAAAGACTGGCCATCGCCAAGAGAAGATTCTTCATTTTTTTTTAATTTTTTATATTCTTAAAAGATAATTGAACGATAATACCTAATACACGCAGAAACAAGACTGCGTTGCCTATCAATATATCTTTTTATCTTTTTTTACATCAAGTACACGATACTACTATACATTTTGCTTACCACAGAGAACACAAAG
>JANMYC010001438.1:0-10907 GCA_031381715.1 Saprospiraceae bacterium | reverse complement strand
CTTTATATTCCGCATCAATATTGATATTGGCGTTGAGTGGGTCGCCGTTCCAACGGATAGTACCGCCTGGTTTAAGGGTGAAATTTTTATTCACAACCCCCAAAAGCGTAAACAAATAATCCCCTTTTGCAATACGGTATTCGCCGTCCATTGTCATATCGCCTGACCGATTGACGGCTAAATGAATATCGCCAGTGCCTTTACTTTTTATGTTATCCCCCGCGTTTTCATCGAAAATAAGCGTCACCTCGGCTTGTTCGGTGAGGCTTAATTCCATATCGAGATTGACGCCTCTGAGTTCCTTTACTTTCCGAGTTGTATCTACCCCCTCAGTATTTTTCAAAGATTTGAAGACAATAAACGAGGTTTCTTTAGCGGTTTGCTCGCGTGAAAAAGGGAAGGTAATTTTAGTACCTTTGCCCGTTTTAGCGACTATTTTAATGTCGGTTCTTTTAAAATCGCCCGTAAAACTGATTTTACCCGCTCCAATACCAGTACCATAATAAAGTGAATTGTCTTCCTTTTTTGTATTGAGCATCAAAAATGTATCAGCCGCAACGGTTACATTTAAGCCGAAATCAAGGAATCTATTGTGGGTCAAACCACCCGTTACGCGGGCACGATGCCCTAATGAATCATAAACTGAGCCACCCGTCGCATCAAACATATTATTGGTGATGCGGACGGTTTCATCTTTAACGTAAAGGCGAGATTGGATATAATCAATTGTAACGCCCACGTCACGTATTCTCAACGCACCGTTGTAGTCCAATTTTTTCAAGGGTCCACTGATTTGTAGTCCCCCGTCAATTTTACCCGCAAATCGAGATGCTCCTTCGCCAATGAGCAATTGCAAGGTTTTAAAAGGATATTGCTGAAGATTTATTTTGGTGAATATGGAATTGGCTTCGTATTTATCGGTTGCAGTGGGGTAGTAGTAGCCATTTACATTAAGGCGCTCATTGTCTTTTATCAAAAGTACATCCGCATAAATCGGGCTTTTGAAATCTGCTCCCATTGCTGCAATGCGCAACGAGCCCCTATTTTCACCTTTTACGATGAAAGTATCCATTGAAGCGTGTACTCTAAAGTCTTTTTGATTGAAAATATCATCAAATTCTACGTTGATTAAATATTTTCCTCCAAAAGGAAAACGGTCGTCATCGATAAAAGAGTTGAGAAATGCAATGTCAAAATTATTGAGGGTGGCACTCAACCCCCGCGTTTTACAAGACTCAAATACAATGTGGCGGTCTCGGTTGCGCAGGTCAAATCCCTGAATATTCAAAGTGTTATTCTTTCCCCAAAGGATGAAATTGTCTTTTGCCACATCCCAATAATCGCCGAATATTTTAAGGCGGGAAAGTTGATTTGTACCAAAGCTGAGTTTGTAAAATGAATCCTGACGCATCAGTAAGGCATTTAACTCGACGGTATCCATGCGCAATGATTGCGAAAAATTATGTGAAGTCAAGCCAAATTCAACGGTATCGCCAGTGATATGGTTTTGAAAAGTAATGTCTTTAAAATCCTGTTTTCCACCGATTACAACATTGTAGGTTTTTAAGTCCCAATCAATATCAGTGCCTACGGCTCTACCAATAGAGCCTAATTCGACTATTTTTATATCGTCAAAATGGTGCGTCTCGGTAGTTTCGAGGCTCCAATCTAAGGTGTTTTCGTAATCATTGACACTGCCCTCCAAGGCAATATTTTTTAGCGTATCCAGCTTAGGTTCAAAGAGTTGAGTCAAGGATTTGGAGTTCAGAATATTGATTTTATACTTAAAAGACTGCGGCGTACTGAGGGGGTTGTACAAAGGCATCCCCAAATCAAGCGCCAAGCGCGGATGATTCTTTGAAAAGTGATTGACGAAGGCAGCCGGTATTTTTTCAATATTAAAATTACCGTCAATGTGAGCCGTCAAAATTTCAGAATTGACGTCAAAATGTTTTGAGCCGTCTGCATCTTTTGTTGAAAAAATGGAGAGCGAATCTATTTTATGTTCCTTCGTTTTATCTTTAGTGATAACAATATTTTTAGCATCTACCATGCCCGTAATTTCAGAAAGTTTATCACCTGAAATGTCGAGATTGAGGTCGCCCGCCAAGCCAATATCCTCCTTTGAAAGATTCAGCGTTTTTAAATCAATTTTATTGATATTGGATTTGAATTTAAAAACGGGCGTAGTTGCCGCAAAATCCACGTTGCCATCAAAACGGAAATTAGCGTTCGGGTCTTTGCTTTCCAAAATACCGTTAAAAAGCTTTTGATTCAAATCGCCCGTGAGGTTGATATTTTTATATTCGTAGTTTTTAAACTGAAAATTATCAACTATGGCTGTCAAATTCAGATTGACATTGTCTTTTCTAAAACCCCGACCTTTTATGATGGATGTTTTAAGACTGATTTTACCCAAATCGGTATTATTGGTAAAAGCCCCTAAATTGAAATTATCTAAGGCTAAATTGCCATTATAGGTTGGGATATTTTTATTTTCATTCGCTGGCTCCAATTTCATATCCATTACAGCCGAACCAATTTGAGTATTGAGGCGACCTTGAGCGATAAAATCATTGAAAAAACCAACAAAAGTACCATTGAAATTGAGGTTTCCAAAGCGGTCAAACTCCTCTGACGGCTTGAAATCGGGTATCAACTGGCGCAATGAGCCAATAGTGGTATTGAGGGATTTGAGGTCAAGTTTGATAAAAGTTTCACTGTTATTGGTCAAATCTCGTGATTCAAATTTGCCCTCAGCTTGCAGTCCTTTACCTAATTTTATATTAAAACTGGGCAATTTGAGTGAGTTGATTTTTCCAAAAGCGCGCACGTCCAAAGTAGCAGATTCGTTCCTGTTTTTAACAAAAAATGGATTATCCTCGAGTTTCACAGCAAAAGTCATGATATCATCAATCAAGACTTTTCCGCTGTGAATGCGGGCATCTAAAACAACTTTATTTTCAAAATCGCTGAAAGATTTATCAAATCCTTCAGGATAAATGAGCCTTAAAGTATCACCCAAAAGTGTATTGGGCGTCTCGATTTGTAAACCATAAAGAGCCGTTTCGGTGGGTGTGATTTTGGCATCACCCACAGTCAGTTTGTTCAACACGAAACCACTTTTATCTCGGCAACTGATGCCATCAACAACGCCTGTGACCTCACTTTTAAACATATAAAAGTTGTGGAAATGGGCATTTATGTCAAAAATCTGCATATGCTCATAATCCAATAAATTATCGGGCAACAGTTTTTGAGGGGCTTTTCGCCAATTATCGACTTCGAATGTACCACCTTCAATGGAGATAGCGCCTATCAAAAACTGAAAAGGCTTTTCTTCAATCATTGCCCCGGGCTCCTTAGCGTTTGGATTATCGGGCAATGGTTGAGGGGTAACGTTTTCCACTTTCTGAGAAATGGTAATGGGTTGTGGTTGATGCGGTAAAGGATTTTTAACGAAAGATTCTAATTTAAAATAAGGCTCATAAATGCCTATACTCGTTATATCCAATAGCTTTTTAGGCAGATTCATGATTTTCGTATGAATATCTGCTGCTTTCAAACGGGTTTCGATGCGTTTACCGTCCACTTTATCGTCGGAAGTGAAATCTATATCTCTGAGGTGTATTTGACCTACGCGCACATCCGCCAATTTTTTAGAAGTGGCAATGCCTTCCCGAGGTGGGTCGAAATAATCGAGAATGAATTGATGATTGAATTTGGGTTGACCAATATCCCGTTTGAGCCTAACCGTTGTATTTTCTAATTTTATAACATTCAACTGGGTGATGCCAAATAAAAGATAGGCATAACTGAGCTTTACACGCAGCCGCCCGACGTTCATAAGCGTGTCTTGTGGCAGACCTTTATTGGATATGTAAAAATTATTGAAAGAGATTTCGTTGAAAAAATCAAGGGCGAAATGGTCTATTTTGACCGTTGTTTGAAGCTCTTTTGATAGATAAGCCGTTGTTTTATCAATAATCCAATTTTGTACGGGTGTGGTTTGGATGACGGCAGCTAAAAGAATAAATATGAGGATAAACGCTGCAATAAAACGACCCACAAAACGGAGTATCCGTCTGAAAGCGTTCCTTTTTTTCGCAGGTGGTTGGTTATTCACATCTGGAATGGGAACTTGTGGTGTGGTATTATCTGATAATGATTCCGACATATTTTTTAGCCTCAATACTGAGGGGGTGACTTTAAATTTAAATTTCAATAAACCATAAGTAGTTGGTCTAAAATAACCGACAATTTCTTTTTTAAGTAGGCTCTCAAAATTATAGAAAATTCTCCGCTGCGCTCCGCGTTTTCTATAATTTTAAGCCCGACAAAAATTGTCGACCTGCCTGCCGGCAGGCAGGTTATTTTTAAACGCCTGTCTAACAAATATACATAATTTATATTGCAATACCTGTTAAGCCTACGTTAATGTTTACGCAATAAAACCCGAAAGGTACGGCATTTAGTTTAATCCTAAACTCTGTTTAACAATTATTTAAACAATCACAGTGATATGGAGGTTGCCTATCCTTTGGTTATTCAGTGATTTTAATGAAAAATACTGAGGGGTGTGAGTTTGACTGAAAAAAGTCTCGAAGGTTTATATCAAATGAGGAGTTTGAATTTTAAAAACAAAAAAGGCTATTCTTTAAGAACAGCCTTTTCAAGATAAATTACTATCATTGATTCTAAATCTTAAATCTTGCAAAAACCGGCTCTATTAGTGAGCTATTTGTATCTGTTTAGACACATTGCGCTTGCCTTGTGCCGCTACACGTAGGAAATATGAACCTGTTTTGTAGTTATTAATGTCGATATTGAATGGTTCAGCCGTAGCGGATTCAATAGTAAAAGCCTTTTCTATTTGACCCAATTGGTTATACAAAGTCATTTTCACTGTTTTGCCTTCGTAACCTTTTAAATCAACTGAAACAAATTCGGTTGCTGGATTTGGATACACTTGAATTTGGTCAACCCCACCAAACTGTACTTTTTTAGATGTTGAAATATTATTTGACCCATCAATCATGATCGCTTTCACTCTATATATATTATCGCCTTCAGTAATGTTTTCGTCAGCTACCGAGTAGAAATCCATATTGGATGCGTTCTTTCCGTTAATCGTGACAATTTCATTAAATTCACCTGCAGCATACAATTTTTCAACGATAAAATAATCAATTTCTTGAGTTGATTTACTCACCCAACTGATAAATGCTTGGCGAGGCTCAGCTTGTACGTTTAAATCTAAAGTACCTTTTGAGCTTTTCAAAGCATCTCCACCTACGCTCGGGTCAAATTTCACGTTGATTTTGAAAGCACAAACGCTTTTGTTTCCTGCTGAATCAGATGCAGTATAAGTCACGTTAGTAGTCCCGATGGGCATGCATGCGCCTGAATAAAAATTACTTTTTAAAGATGGTCTTGTGGTACAATTGTCCGTTACAGTTGGCTCTGACCATGCAATAGGTAAACATGATGAAGGGCTTAAAATGTTTATATCTTTTGGGCAACTGTTGAAAACTGGCGCAATTCTATCCACTGAGCAAGCCGATTCCGCTACGGGGCAATTCAAATAAGAGCCTGTTTCTTTACCGTCCATATAATTTCTGTTGATTCGTGTGATGATTTCGTTGAGGTCATAAAGATTATTCATTGCAAATCCGCCGGATATTAAGCTTTCAGCTTCCGCCAAGACACTTTCTACGGTGCGATTGATGAATTTTCCTTTGCAAACTACTTGGTTTTTTAAAAGATTGTAGGTTTTGCTGAAAAAGCCATCAGCTTCGTCGAAAATGACATTGAGCTTTAGAGCTACAATTTGCCCCGCGAAAGAGTTCGTAAATTTTCTGTTATTTGGGTTCATGGTTACTCCTTTTGGAAGTACTGCTATGGAACCACTAACGGGTAATAAATCCACAACTGCTTGACCTGAGGTTAAAACCAATTTATTGTGGCAACCAATTGTCAATCCATCGGGAAAAATAGTTGAGAATTGGTGGCACATATAAATTGAACAATTGCCTTTTAGAGGTAAAGCGCCCCAATCACTTTGCGTTTGAGTTCTAAATCCATTGCACGATTCTGCTGAAACTGTAGTAGTGATACTTGTAGAGAAGATGATGATAGTAGACACTAAAAGTGTGTACCATCCTTGACGGATAGTGGTAGAAATTGTTGTCATGTTTTTGTGTGTATTTAAATTTTAAAAAATTTGTTTACATTTCTCTCATTGGAAAATTCGCGCGGGAGGATAGAAAAGAGCGTGAAAAATGTTAATTTGATTTAGTAGAAAAATTAGTTTTTGTTTATTTGATTTAGTCGAAAATTTAATTTTTGTAATTGTTTATTTGTATAGCAACAAATTTAAGCGGTTATTTAAATAATGCAAGTGATTTAGAAAATAAATTCAATAAAAATGGATTTATATTTTTTATATTTATTAGTACCTTGAAATAAAGTACTTATGAATTTAATTTATATCTAATGTATATTTATTCCCAATTTTAAACAATTTAAATGTGTATTCAATACAAATAAAATATTGAAAAAGACTTTTATTTTAAGTTAAAAATAAGAATAATCGAATATTTAAAAATAAAATATTGAAAATGCATGAAAATGTCAAATTTCGTTGAAATAGATTCTGATTTAAAGTCTTTTTTATGAGAGTGACAAGTATAAAAGTTGTATTGATAAAAATATTTATATTTTTTCAGGAAGTCCATTGGTCACATTCCCGCCCAAATAGGTAGTATCAACCCCTTTTTTAGCAGATTCTTACAGTTTTTAGTTTTTTTAAAAAAGCAAAAATGTGACATTGAAATACTTTTTTTTAATTAAAAAACTTTCATTAAAAAACCACCCCCTCAGTATAAAAGCCTTAAAAATGCGTTTTTTAGGTTTTTAAATAAAAAAAGTCATACACTCCAAAAGAATGTATGACTTTGTCTGGACTCGATGAGGTTTATTTATTGACCACCAAAGTCCATATCTTGATTTTGATTGCCGCCTTGTTTCCTTCCTTCTTTCGCTCTGCGGAATATTGAAGCATCCATTTTACCGAAAGGCATTTGTAGAGACAGTCTCACGAATCTCAAATCTCGACGGCGCATACTCTCTTGATAGAAAGTAGGCTGCGTCAAATAGGTGAAATCTTTTCTTGAATTAAATACATCGTTCACGGAAAGCGTCACACCTGCCACGCGCATGAATGTATATTTAACAGCAAAATCCATAAAAGGCCCGCTTTGACGCTCGCCTTGGGCGATTATGCGGCGTGACTCGTAGTTTCCGTTAATTTGTAGAGAGAAATCTTTCAACTTTTTAGGCAATTTCCAGCTTACGCCCGCTTTGCCATCTAAAGCCCAACCACTTTTATCAATCGTTTCTGTTTTTATATTGATATTGTATAAGTTAAAATTGGTGGTTAATTCCAAATCCTTCGCCAATGACAATTTTAAAGTATTGTCCAAACCAAATCTGAATGCAGATTTACCGTTTTCAAAAGTGGTCAGAGTAATTGTATCATTCAACTGACGCGAAATACCCAAAATCGGGTCTTCTTCACCTCTGAAATAAAATGAAGCCAACCAATTATTGGAGCCAAACATTTTATTATAATTAAATTCAGCCAAATTGATAAACTCTGGTTTCAAACTCGGATTACCTTGGCGGATATTCTGACGGTCATTATTTTGTATGATTGGCATCAATTGCATGAAATTAGGGCGATTGATTTTACGGCTGAAATTTACTTGCACTTCGCTCGTTTTATCTAATTTTTTGGATAAATAAAGCGATGGGAAAAAGGATTTTAAGATGTCGCTTCCAGAATTGCCCGGATATTTATAGCCAAAAGTAGTATCATTCAATATTGAATTTCCAACAAAATTAGATGCTTCAAACCTTAAGCCTGCTTGATAAGCGATACCCCTCAGTTTGCTACCATAAGTAAAATAAGCAGCATTGATATAATCATCGATTTCAAACTTTGATGAAAGCGTGGTATCTAAGAGCAATTTATCATTGATATTGGTTGAAAACAAGTAATCCAGCGTGCGCAAATTAGCGTAGCTACGGATACCCATTTCTATTTTAGTGCTGTCATTGATTGGATTGGTGTAGTCCAATTGGAAAGTCACTTGATTACCATCGCTACCACCAGAGATAATATTTTTTAGTTGACTGGAAGAGGCAACGCTGCCATCTGATTTTAAAGCGTTCACATTTGTCAACCAAGTGGCATTGTTGACTGAATTACCAAACCCATAATTCAAATCGGCGGTGAGTTCCTTGCCTTTTTTAGCGTAGGTTTTTTTCCAGATGCCTTGGATGCCATAGTTTTTAAATTCATTTTCAGGCGTTACCACGCGCGTCCCTTTTTGAAAAGCCAACTTTGAAGGACTCAAAAACTCATCACTGACATTGCTGGCAATATTAAATTGACCATTCACATATGTACCAGCTACCGTAAATGTGTTTCTATTATTTATCTGATAATCCAAACTCAAACGACCTATTTGAAATAAGTTATTGAAACTGGTGTTCGTATTTTGATTATAAAAGTTTGAAATAGAGCCATTTTTATCATAATTGGTTCTATATGAGTACCCATTGGTAGGATTTTTAGAAGAGTTCAGACTGTAAAAACCTGATACATTCGTACGCCCTTCTTTTACATTAAGGTTTAATGTACCATTATAACGGTCGCCTGTGCCAACCCCCAGAGCTAAAAAGCCATTATAACCGGGCTTTTTGTTCTTTTTAGTCACGATATTGATGATACCGCCCGTTGCAGACGCTTCGTACTTAGCCGATGGATTTGAAATAACTTCCACGGATTCGATTTGGTCGGCAGGAATTTGGTTGATACTCATCATAGTTGGTCTTCCATCCACGTACACTATAGTGCTGTTGTTTCTGAGCTTCGCATTGCCATCCGCATCCACAGTTACTGAGGGGACGTTTTTTAAAACATCCTCCGCTGTCCCACCCGTAGCAGTGATATTTTTATCCACGTTAAAAACCTTCTTATCGAGGTTCATTTGCATCGTGCTTTTTTGAGCACTGACCTCTACTGTATTCAAAACTTTCGAGTCGGATTCGATGGAAATATCGCCCAAGTCAATCTCCATATTATCAGGAGGCATAACCATGACATTGGGTCTTAATAAATCTTTATATCCCAAAAAAGTTACTTTGATTTTGATACCACCTAACGGCAGATTATCAATACTAAAATCGCCATTTTCAAGCGTTAAGCCACCGCCAAGCATTGAGTCGCGCTTGCCCATAGTGCGGAGAGCGATGACAGATGCAAATTCGATGGGCTTTTTAGTGGTTGCATCCACAATTTTTCCGTACACTTTACCCGTAATAGAAGGCATTTTACCGCCTTTGCCGCCTGGTGCGCCTTGAGGAATTTGAGCGTAGGTTAAAAATGTTGTTAAAATTAGGCCGAGTGATAATACTACTTTTTTCATTAATGATTAATTTATAAATTCTTGATTTTCAGTGTGTTGTATGAAATCCTTTAGTGGTTTTTACATTTTAATGACAATTAAAACGGCAATAAGTTTTATTAGGTTCAAAGTATTTAGACGTAATCTGCTTTTAACCCTTTAAAACAAGCGCAAAATTCAGCATATTTAAAACTGAAACATATTATTTGAGACAAATACCTGTCTTCATTCGACGAGCTATCCCCTTATTGTGATGGTTTCGTGAAACAAAATGCCCCATTTTTGTATTAGACGTATAATAAAACCTTAAATTTTTAGAAACGGAGATTCTTTCAAAATTAAAATATTGGCTAAAATGATAATCAGATTAAGCATGGTGATGGCTTTTTTAATGGCACTTATCGCTTGCTCGGATAAAACCGCTCAAGATACGACCACAAAAGCCTCTAATTCTTTTAAAATACCTCGAAATACTGAGGGGGAGGGCGTATTAAATGATACTTCGGGTTTAGCAGTAGCAACGCTCGCGGGTGGTTGTTTTTGGAAAATGGATGCTTGTTATCAACAGGTAAAAGGTGTGGAAAGATTAGCCGTTGGCTATGGAGGTGGCACTACTAAAAATCCAACTTATGAAGAAGTGGGCACTCAGAAAACGGGTCATGCAGAGTCTATCCAATTGGTGTTTGACCCTAAAATCATCAGTTATCGTGAAGTATTGGATATCTTTTGGGCGATTCACGACCCGACTCAATTCAATAGAGAAGGTAATGATGTGGGAAATGACTACCGTTCCGCCATTTTTTATCATTCAGAAGCGCAACGTAAAGCAGCCGAAAGTGTGAGAGACAGCCTCGATAAAGCCAACGCTTTCAGAAAGTCAATCATTACTGAAATAGTCCCCTTCACGAATTTTTACAAAGCAGAAGAATACCATCAGGATTACTATAATCTCAATTTATTTGATATGTATTGTATCAATGTAGTGAGACCTAAAGTGAAGCATTTCGAAGAGGTGTTTAAGGGTAAAATGAGGTAGGTTGTATTGTTGTATTGTTGTATTGTTTTGCCAATTAGATGTAGTTTTTTAATAAAACTGTTTAACAGTACAACAGTACAACAATACAACAATACACTATTCTAAAACCTTAAAAGTAGTCCGTCTATTCGCTTGATGCTCTGATTCTGTACATTTTTTACAATCGCAACTGACGGCGGGTTGAGATTCGCCATAGCCTTTTGAGCCCAATCGAGCAGCATCAATACCTTTTGAAATCAAGTAATTCACCGCTGATTCAGCCCTTTTTTGACTTAAAGTGGCATTGTAAGCATCAATTCCACTGCAATCCGTATGAGAAGATAATTGAATTTTTACTTCTGGATTTTGCGCCAAAGTTTCAGCTAATTTATTCAACGTCGGTTGCGCATCCGTGCGAA
>JANMYC010001399.1:0-4798 GCA_031381715.1 Saprospiraceae bacterium | reverse complement strand
AATCTAAGTTCATAGGGTTTTCTGACAAAGGTTTAATCGGTGTCAGAAAGGGACATCGCCCCGAAAGTTCGGTAGAAATAGTGGTAAATTATCATTTATATCGCGGCAGAGCCGCACAATTATTTAAATGTTATGCGGCTCTGCCGCGACCGATTCTTAATATTACTGGTTTTACTACCGAACTTTCGGGGCGATGCCCCTTTCTGACACCGGTTAGACTTTTATCAGAAAACCCTATCTAAGTTCAATTATTTAAACTAAAATTAGTTTATTCGTTTAAAATAATAAACTAATTTTGTTTAAATAATTGAAAAATTAATTAACAACCGACTCGTCTTCAATGAGGGCGATTATTTCGTTTCCAAGGCGACTTATTTCGTCTTTAGCCTTTTCATCATTTCCAGAAAAAATACTGTCAGAATAAAGCAAACACCGCTCAAACTCAACGCGCTTATTGATTTCGGTATCCAGCAGTTTGATTCCCTTTCCGCGCAAGTGTGTTTTGATGTCTTCCACGTGTTTTGCTCCCGGTGTACTCATGTTCAGAACCACACCCATGCGCAAATCGGGTTTTAACTTTTTGGCTTCATTGATGAGCTCAACGGTGCCTTCAATGGCGAACATATCAAAAACGGCAGGCTTGGTGGGCACCAATACAAAATCCGCAATCTGGAATATCTCGTTCAAGTTAGTGGAAAGATACGGCGGTGTATCAATCAACAGTACTTGATACTGGTCGAATTGCATCAAATCTGAGAATGATTTAAAGCTTTTGCGGGGTATCAAGTTCACGGTTCCGTAGGCATCGTTTTCACCAAAGCTGCTGATTAAGCTCGAAATTGAACCTTGAGCATCCGCATCTACAACGGCACTGGTTGCCCCATTTCTGTTAAAAAAACTCACCAGATTCAAAGCCAAAGTGGATTTTCCAACTCCTCCTTTTTGGTGCGCTACCGCAATTATCAAAGGCATAATTCTAAATTTAAATTGAGTTCGATAATGTGTTTTTCTATCGCTTTTTACAAAGCACAAATATAGTATTTTTAGTTTAAACTAAAAAACAATTAATCTAATTAATTATTTAAGCAAATAATAGTTTAATCTAATTAATTATTAAAATACTGATTATCAACGTATTATTATTTATTAGATTAAACTAATAAAATAATTTAAACAATTTTGAAAGGAAAAATGAAAGGCAATAGGGTAGGATAGAGTTAAGAGGTATCGTTTTTATAGGAATCGAAAGGAGCAGTATTTTTTGTATTGGAGTTATAGGAAGCCTCCAAGGCTTCCTATAACTTGACTTTAAAATAGAGCGTTTATAAACCATAGCTTTTGCATTAATTCTTTACCACCTTTTTTACCCAATTACCATTTTCACTGCGAATGTGAAGCCAATACACCCCGTTGGATAAGTCTGAAATAGATAGTTCTTCACTCAGCCCTTTGACATTGTTCTGCTTTAAAGCTTGCCCTAATTGATTGATTAAAACAAGTTTTCCATCCTTTAAATCCTTATCAAAACGGATAAAAATTCTGTCAGAACTCGGGTTCGGATAGACCGCGACCCCCTCAGTATCCAAAGCATTTTTAGCAGATGTGCTGCTATTACAGATAACAGGTGAGAGCAATTTCCAAATATCATTGCAATAAGTGAAAGGAACAAGGGAGTTGTCAGGGTTATCGCCCATGCGGATTACAACTAAGCCTTGGCTGGGTACAACGTTGATGATTTGACCATTTTTACCCAACGCCGCAAACATTTCAGCGGGTGCATTAGGGCTAAAACTCGTTGGAAATACTATCTGGGAAGAGGGAACCATCAACGCAGATTTGCCATTTAGCCAAGTCAAATACCCGTAAGATGGGTTAATATTTTGTGAACTATTTGTCATTTGCCGCAAATAAGCGGTATCAGACAGAATAGTAGTTGTTGACCATTTGCCTTTATTGAGCAGTAGCAGCCCAAATCGAGCCATGCTACGAGCCGTGCTAAAATGAACATTGTTGTAGCCCAATTTTAAAAAAAGCCCATTCATCCCTATTTTTGAACGGATTTTATTCTGAATATAGGCGTTTAGGTTACTACCCGTGGCGGTTTCAATCACTTTATCCAACAGCGTATAAGGGGCGTTGTGGTATGCCCACCGTGTGTTTGCGTCCGCTTTGTATTGTAAACATGAGGGCAGCGTACAGTCGCTATCCGCAATACCATCATTCAGTCCGGTGGTCATTGTTAGTTGATTCCGCACCGTAATTTTATCCTCTTGAGCCGTCGTCAGAGAAGTCCACCCTTTACCAAGGTATTTTGAAGTCGTATCTTGAATTTTCAAAAGACCTTCTTGTTGGGCAATTCCTACCGTAAAACCCGTTAAAGTTTTGCCCGCTGAAGCCCAATACCATGAGCTATCGCTGGTGAAAGTACCGAAGTATTTTTCTAAAACGATGCGCCCATTTTTCAAAACAATGAAGGCTTTGGTGTTGGTTTTGTCGAGATATTTGTACAAAGTATCCACTTTTTCGGTACACCAACCCAATGACTGAGGGGTCGAAGTTTCCCAAGTTGTGCCTGTAAGCGGCGGAAAATAATAATTTTGCGCTTTAGCGGTAAGGGAAATAAGACTTAAAATGAGAATGTAGGTGATTCTATTCATATTTAGAGTTTTTTGAGGGTTTGACACTTTTAAAGGCTACAAGGTTTAATAGAGTGATTACTAAGAATACAAATAATGAGTTAAAAAAGCATCAGAGATGCGTAATAGTTGTAGTAAAAAACTCAAAACGAACATTTAAGGTGCAGCGCACCGAAATATTTTTCGGATTATTTCGGTGCGCTGCACCTTAAACAGGATATTCAATCAATTTCTACAAATATCACGCGTCTCCGACGCTTTTTACCCATTATTCACATTCTTGATATCTTTCAAAAATTACTCCGAATTAGAAACTTTTAATAGGGACAAGAAATAAAAAAGGAGCCTCTTAATTGAAAATAGGCCCCTCAGTATTTTTGCTTTATTTTGCTCTTACACGATTATTTTTGGGGTTGTGCTCCAACTCCACTAAACCCAATACCTCCATCAATGGGGGCACGTACATACCAAACCGCCCACGAAACCCTTTTTTTAAACCATACCAACCGCCCACGGGGTTATTTTCAGAACGCCCCCAAGCTTCAACAGAGCCATCTTTAGCGGGTTTTTGCTCATCCGCTGCGCCCAATTCCATCCAGTCGCCGTATGCTTTGAGCATATTGTGAAGGTCTGTTAGGCATTTGGCATCGTAATGCAATATGGTTGTGCCGACCTTGCAGACTATAATTTCTTTGCCCTCTTTGTTGACATCCATGTACATTTCATACTCGGATGTTTGGGGCGGGGTTTTTAATTTCCACGGATTGTCTTTCGTTCTTTTTTCCATTTTTTTAATTTTAAAATTTGATTTCATTGTTTTAAATAAAGGGAATTCAAGTAATTAATCTTAGGTTTTAGTATAAAAATAGTGGATTTTTACCTTTCGTGTTAGTTTTATTTCATTTAATTTATGTCGAGTTATTAAGGCAGAGACAAGGTAATATTTTAATAAATTAGATTAAACTAAAAAACTAATAATCTAAAATTAGTATAATAGGATAAATTATTTTGATGAATTGTAATTACTTAGCCGAAGAGTCGCTTACGCTCCGTTTAGCCACTGATTACACTGATACCGACTGATTTCACACTGATTTACATGTGATTTTTAAAAGAAATTAGTGTAAATCAGTCAATATCTGTAAAATCAGTGGCTAAACGGAGCATAAGCGACTCTCGGGCTAAGTAATTACGATAAATTTTAAAATAGAGTAGGGGAGCAGTTTTACTATTTAAAATGGAGTATGCATAATATATGCTAAAAAGGGCTTTGGATTGACGAAAATACTGAGGGGGTATCTCATCAATCCAAAATTGCCAGTTCAAAGTCTTTATTTCTTCAAAGCTTCTCTATAACTTACCAATTTTACACCTTTTTGAATGATAGCCGCTTTGACTTTTTCACTTGTGAAAATGGTGGTAATATCCTGCCGCCCTTTCGCAACATCCTCATAGCCAATGTGGTAAATCGCTCTTAATTCATCATTATCAATGCCGGGGTGTTCGACAAAAACGTATGTTTTTCCATCTTCCAACTTATCCAGCATTTTGATAAAACCGTCAATCCGCTCTTCGGTGGTTTTATTTTTAAAATCAAAACCTATGTAGGATATGCCATTTTGTGAGTCTGCATCCACCATTGGCAAATTGTATTCTTTACCTATTTTTTCTGCTAAAGCTTTGACTTCGGGGGCAAATGCGAGACTGTTCATGTGTCCCGAAACGTGGCTCAGGCGGGGTATATATTTCTTCGCCATTTCGATTTGAGCCCGCATCTCCTTTTCAATATCCGCTAATTTCCAAGCATTATCCATCACGGCTTGTTTGGGATAATGGCTATTGGGATAAAGCATTTGATAAAAATAGCCGTCTGGGTTTTTGAGACTTGGGCAATCCGTCAAAGGACGCCATTTGATATTGTCCCACTCGCTCGTAATTGCAAAATGAAGACCGACATCAACCCCTTTATTTTCATCCAATAACTTAATTGTTTCGGGAAACCACGGCGAGGGTACAATGATTTCAATAGACGTTTCAATTCCTTCATTGTAGCATTTTATGAGTGCTTCATTGGCAGAATGTGAAAACCCCATATCATCGCCCCGAATAATCAAACGGGGTGGATTGCTTCGGTTTTTACTTAAAACGCCCTTAGAAATAGC
>JANMYC010001349.1:0-4292 GCA_031381715.1 Saprospiraceae bacterium | reverse complement strand
AATAAAGGATAGGGCAGTCGTGCAATTTCTTTTTGTGGATTATCCAAATCCAATAAAGCGGCACAGGCTGAATAGACATAGCCCTTGGTACTATCATGCACAGCGTGATAAATCAATAACCATCCATGTTCTGTTTCAATCGGTGGGCAACCACCGCCTATGTAACTGATTTCATGTTCATATTTGGGGGAAAGCACGATACCTTCATTAAAATGTCGAAAGTAATCCCGCCAAAAATCGGTCGTGAGGTCTCTTAGCTCTTTTACTGCAACTACTATTTGAATATCGGGCTTTATCCGGTGGAGAAAGCAAAATTTACCATGAATTTTCCTCGGAAAAAAAATGACATTTTTGTCCCAAAGCAGGATTTCTTTACCGTCTTTTTCATAAATGCCCGCGTGCTGATTGTAGCGCGGATATTTGGCATTGAGAGTTCCTTTGGATTCAGCCAGTTGAATAAACTCATCATAGGTAATCCGCGGAACGATTAATCCATGCTTTTGAAAATTCACCAAATCCGTCGAAGTAGCCAAAGCACCGAGCGCATTGACACCATCATACGCCGTATAAGTGAGGTAGTACACATCTTCTATTTTCACAATGCGGGGGTCTTCTACACCGTGCGATTCATAGTCAAATTGTGAATAAAGTACAGGTTTTTCGGCGCGCTCTTCTATTGTAAGGGGTCCCTTCAATTTGCAATAACCAATGCTTGAATAATTGCCCATACTCACGGCTCTGTAAAACATGTGCACATTGTCTCCTTCTCGGATGACCGCGGGGTTTAAAACACCCTCATTTTCAAACTCGAGAGTGGTTTTATTCAACAGAATGCCTTCTTTTTTAACTTCTATCATTATTTTATCGGCTATTATTACAAAAGTGATTGAATTCTGCTCTCAGATTTCTTAACACTACCTGTGTTGGAACCTCTGATTTTATGGCAGCTTCTTCTAAAGTAATCTGTTCAAAATAAAACAGATTGATGAGTGGGTAATTCTCTTGGTACATTTTTACTGCAATCCCAAATTCTTTCAAATATTTCAAAGTCAGTTTATACGTATGCCTTAGCACACAGAATCGGATAGGCGTATGGTGTGGCGAAAGAATTTTTCTCTCTTTCAATTCAAGAAAAACTTTTTCAAATACCTCCTCCGCTATTCTTTCATTATCCGCCATTTTCAGAATGGTGCCGTACATCATCGGAGCATATTCATCATATAAATGGCTCCAATTGGGATGCTTCTTTTCCAATACTTTCGGCGAAATAATCGTATCTGGGTTATGATTTCCGTAGGGTTTCATTTATCATTTTATTAAAAAGTGACTCAGATAGGCTAAAATGTTTCTTAAAATGAGAAAAATACTGAGGGGCCCCTTCTTTTCAAAAGATATCAGGGAAACTTCCGTTTTGCTAAGATAAAATTTCCCTGATATGAATCCCTACGATTTTTGAGTTTTACCCGTTTTGCCATCAGGCTTGGGGGTGAAAGGTTCAAGCGAAGGTTGCCCACTTTTACTTTCTGATTTGTACGACGACACGGCTTTCTTTTTCTCTAAAGATTTGTCAGCTGGTGCTTTTTTATGGTTTTTGCTTCCTTTGTCTTTGCTCATTTTATTTAGATTTAAATTCTCGCAAATGGCGAGTCATATATAAAATAATTTTTACTCTACAAAGGTGAAGGCTTTATGGAAAGGAAGCGTTACACAATTAAAACGAAGACTTGTAGGATTCACACTTTTTATAAAATATCAAGGGTTGTCAATGCGACCGCACTGGTTTTCCTAAATACAGCCAATTGGGTTTGAAGAGATTCGAGATACTGTTCAAAATCAACTGTCGTAATTTCGTATTTAGTTCCGTTGAGAAACAGCGGTGTTTCCCTGAGATTTTCATAGAGTTCTGGGTATTCTTTTTGAATCTTTGATGTCGTTACAAAAATTTCGTGTAGCAGTTTTTGAGGCAGGTTCATTTCCATGAGTATTTGTTTTAAACTTATTTAAAATAAAAAATACCGTTTAATGTATCACTAAACGGTATCTTTTTAATATGGAAAAAGGTGGGATTAAAGGTCAGCAATAATCTTGTCTAACTCTTCTTTTGATTTTCCGAGTTTGACTTGAATTTTGCCAAGCATTTCATCTTTTTTACCTTCTTCAAACATCAAGTCATTGTCTGTCAATTCCGCAAATGTTTGTTTAAGTTTACCTTTTTGCTCGTTCCAGTTTCCTTTCAGGCCTAATTTATTCATTTTATTTGTTTTTTATTTCTGCAACTGGCAGAACAGGTTCATATTGATTTGTTTGCGATAGTTCAATGAATCGGTTTTGGAATATGCTTTCCCCCTTAAAACATCGCGTATTTTATCATAAAAAGCAATAAAAATAGCTCTTAATATATGGCGGTACGACATCCCGATTTTCTCGGGACTGAGGGGTATGGGCAATCTTCATTTACATTTTAGGCATCAATACTTTATCAACCATGTGAATAACGCCATTAGATGCATACACATCGGCAGCTATAACATGAGCATTACCCACCATAACTTTACCGTTTTTAATGGATACTTTCAGCTTAGTGCCTTCTACAGTGGTCAGTTCTTGACCATCTTTGAGGTCAGCTGCCATTACTTTACCGCTCACCACGTGATAAGTAAGTACTTTAGTAAGCTTGGGTTTGTTGGCAGGCTTGAGCAAATTGTCCACTTCCTTTTGGATTGCTTTGAAAGCCGAATCCGTGGGAGCAAAAACAGTGAATGGGCCTGCACCTTCAAGTGTTTCCACAAGACCTGCGGCAGTGACCGCTGCTGCTAATGTTTTAGCATTTTTAGAAGCAATGGCAACAATATTTTCCATTTTTGCCTTGGTTGCATCCAATTTTATTTGAGCACTGTCTACCTTAGTTTGGGCATCATTGAGTTTTGTTTGCGCTTCATCCACCTTAGTTTGAGCATTTTCTACTTTTTGGGAAGGTGACTGGCATCCAGTAGCTGTTATTCCTACAAAAAGTACCACTGAGAAAGCGAACATAAAAATTACCTTTTTCATTATTTATTATTTTTTAAAATTTAAAATTTGTATTGGATGGTTTAAAAAATTATCCTCCTTTAAGGAAGGATTCGATGTTAAATGTATTTATTTCTTTAATTTTACTTATTATTCTTAACGGTTAAGCCTTTAAAAGCTTTACCCAACTCATCCATATCATGGCTAAATTCGGTTTTGAAAACTTCCCACTGCACTTTACTATCTGCTTTGTAGTCGTCCATTTTCTTTTTCATATCACTGTTTTTTTGTTCTAATTCAGCGATTTGTTTTTTGTATTCCACTTTGGCATCTTGCTTTTGATTTTCGATTCTGAGATTAAAATCAGCAATGCTTTTGTCGTTTGCTGCAATTTTATCCGCCGTTTCTTTTCTATAGCTTTCGATTTCTAACTTGTATGCATCGTTGGCTTTTTCTAAATCTTGATTGGCTTCTTGGACATTGGTTTGCGCTTTTTCTACTTTTTCGGCGGGCGTATTGCAGCTCGTTGCCATTGAGCCAATAATGAGTGTACTTGCTGCTAATGCTAAAATTGATTTTTTCATTTTATGAGTTTATTTTGTAATTTAATTATTACGTTGCAAAGGTGATTCTTCTTTACCTTTAAAGTGTTACATGATTTTTTAAATAAATTACATCTTTCACACATTTTCTTTGGATTCTCCTTCTTCTTTCTCTTTTTCTTCTTTTTCATGAACCGCTATCACCGCCAGTTCGGTATATTCTTTTGCCAATTCTGTCATTTCATACTCCGTTTTTTCGGCAACATTAATCACTTCATTACTTGCTGATTCATTGGACGCCACTAATTCGTTCACTTTTAAGTGAAGAGAGGCAGAGAAACGGTTGAATTCTTTTTGGATAATAAATAGGCTTAAAAAAGTTGCCCCGTGAATAAAATCCCTGACAATATCCCTGATAGCATAATGAACCTCCTCATTGTAGAAGGCTCTACTTATCATCCAAAAGGCAATCATACAAAAGGCAAGAATGAATGAAATGGAGTTGCCAAGTATGATGGTGGCAAAAGAAGTCAGTTTTTCAAAAGTAGTTTCTATGCTCCTGTATATATTTTTCATGGCTAATGTTTAGGGTAAAGTAAATACACAGCCCCCTACCCCCAAAGGGGGAGTTCGACTCGTGAAATGCTAAAGTTGTGCATTTCTTGATATTTTTAATTTTTATCGGGTGGAACTCCCCCTTTGGGGGTAGGGGGGCTATGTGTTTAAAAAATAAAATTAATA
>JANMYC010001342.1:0-3488 GCA_031381715.1 Saprospiraceae bacterium | reverse complement strand
CAAAATTGAATGAAATAGGCGCATTTTCAGGCGGTGTAAAATTGATGGTGTACTCTTGCCAACCCGTCGTGAGATTAATCATATTATGGGCATAACCCGTAAAAAGCGTTTCATGAATCACCGAAGAGCGAATGCGCTTACCTGCCACATCTGATTTTGCTTTAAAACGAATGCTATATGATTCATTGGCTTTCAAATTCATATTTTTTTGAATCAATTGTATATGCCAATCGAGTGTGCCAAGCGAAGAAGATTGCAGACAAGCATGTTTAGAGCCATCGGGTGCTGAATTGGGATTAATACTAAAATTAGCAATTGCTCCGTTTTGAGCTGTTTTTGTCCAGTAGAAATAATCTTCCTCGAAAGATAGATTCTTGATGATATTACCTGATACTTCAATGGATTTATTGAGCGTAGTGATACCGCAAGTGGAACTTATTTGACAACTCACATTGCCTGAAACGTTACCAAAGTTGGCTATAATTTGTGGCGTATTTTGACCTGATACAATGCTACCATCGGTTGGCACCGACCAATAATAAGTCATTCCTGATATATTGGGGAGGGTATAAACGACCCCCTCAGTATAAGGCTCTACAAGCGCGTTTCCAAGTATTTTGATATCCTTATTTTGCTGATAAACACGAACGTAATCTATCTCCATCATTTGGGGCATATTTGAAGTAGCATCGGGCGCACCCGCCCAACTGCCCCCTAAAGCTAAATTGAGTAAAATATGAAAATCACGGTCAAAACGCCAGGGATTACCATTAAAATCGGAGGATGTTTTAGTGGAATAAAGTTGATTATCGACATACCAGCGAATTGTATCGGGTGACCATTCTACTGAAAAAATATGGAAATCGTTGTTGAAATTACCAGATGGAAGATTATAGTTCGCGCCAGTGGTAAAAACACCGTTGGTTGTAGAGTTTATAGTATGTATAGTGCCATATACCCGCGCAGGTTGATTTCCGACCAACTCCATAATATCCAACTCACCGCTTCGTGGATGGCTGCCATAGTAGTTTTCAGTAGGCAAAAGCCAAAAGGCAGGCCACATACCTTGGGTAATAGGTAGTTTCATGCGGGCTTCAAATTTTCCGTAAGTCCAATCTCCTTTGCCGATGGAACGCAAGCGGGCTGATGTGTAATTAGCCCCGCCGTATGCTTCAGAACGGGCAATTATTTTCAACAAACCATCTGTGACTTGGATATTTTCAGTTCGACCGGTATAACATTGTAGTTCATTATTGCCCCAGCCGCCTGCTCCAGTTTGTGGAGTCCATTTGGTGGCATCCAATGAAGAGCCGTTGAATTCGTCAGCCCACACCAAATTCCAACATTGGCTAAAGGCATGCTGTGCCACCCAAAGCAGCAAAGTAAAGGAAAAGAGTTTTTTCAAGCTTTTGTGTATTATTGGGTTATTGGAATTGATATGAGATTATAAAATTCGTTGTTCAACATAGACTTTGAGATTTTAAAAAACTTTATTGCAATATCTACTCCAATTTTTTCATAAAAATATTTTAAAGAATATGAAAAAGCAAGAAATAAAAACAGTCAAAAAATTGTAAAGTCTTAAGGAAATGTTAAATTTGCATTAAGAAAGTGCTTTAACACTAAGTAAAGCGCTTCGCTGCCTCGAATTAGTATGAAAAAACGGTAATAATTTTCTAAAACGATTCTGTTTCGACAGAATCGTTTTTATTTTTGTCCTACCTTGTAGCCGAATTTTCTAATTTCACATTCTTTCATCATTCCGTTATATCAATCTGAATATGTATCCTGATTTTTCATATATACTACACGACCTCTTTGGCACTTCTTTCGACAATTGGTCATCGGTGGTCAAAACTTTTGGATTTTTTCTCGCTTTAGCTTTTTTAACGGCGGCTTATTGTCTTTATCTTGAGTTGAAACGCAAGGCTGAACAAGGGCTTTTTGTCACTCATTCCACAAAAGATGAAAAAGGGGCTATCAAACAGGCTTATCCACACGATAGAGTTGGGGATATTACCATGGTAGCGGCTATAAGTGGCTTATTAGGGGCTAAAATATTCGCTATTTTAGAAAGTGCTGATAATGTAACAGCTTTTTTCAATGATCCCATTCATACCCTTTTTAGTGGCAGCGGCTTAGCAATGTACGGTGGTTTGATTGGCGGTTTCATAGGTGTATATTGGTTTGTGAAAAGCAAACTTAAGATGAACCCTATTTATATGATGGATGCGGTTGCTCCGGGACTTATTTTTGCTTATGCAGTTGGTCGCATAGGTTGTCAGATGTCAGGCGATGGAGACTGGGGTATTATTGCGAGTGCTCAGCCGACTTGGTGGTTTTTACCAGATTGGATGTGGGCTTATGATTTTCCCAGAAACGTGATTAACTCCTCGGGACATACCAAGGAGATCATACAAGGACTCACTGCTCAATATAATACGCACCTTGTCCCACCAGTGTACCCAACTCCATTTTATGAAACCATTATGGCAGCTTTGATTGGCATTTTTTTATGGTCAATCCGTAAAAAACTTAAAGTGCATGGTATGCTTTTCATGGTTTATTTAGTATTGAATGGTCTTGAGCGGTTTTTTATTGAAAAAATCCGTGTAAATGACAAACTTCATGCCTTTGGCTTGACATTCACTCAAGCGGAATTGATCGCCGTTTTATTGGTTTTGATAGGCATTGTAGGAGGGGTTATTTTATATCAAAAGGATAAAAGTAAAATCAACGCATAAAAATATCACTTTATATCTGCTCCAATCAAGAGAATAATTTAAATTAAAATAGCTATGATTACTGCATTGCGCCAAGCTTATAATGCCGCTTTTACTACCGAAAAATATGAGGCATTTCTCAAGCATCTTTATGGCTTGTATGACCATACACCTAATTTCAGAATTAGTGAAACGCCTGTTTTTATCGATGATGCTTTCAGAGATAAACTGATAAAGGCGTGCGACGATATTTCTGATGTCATTTGCAGGGCAGATTTTAAAGAAATGACTGAGGGGGCTATCAAACCAGAGCATCGTGTGCCCAATGAAGATGCACATTGTACTTTTTTGGTGGTTGATTTTGGTATTTGTGAGGAGAATGGCGTTTTAGTACCCAAGCTTATTGAATTGCAGGGGTTTCCCTCACTCTATTTTTTTCAGCAAGACCTGGCAGATACATATAAAGCGCATTTTGACCTGCCCAAAGACATGTCACCGCTTTTTGGCGGCTTGGATACTGAGGGGTACTATTATTTATTAAAAAAAATAATAGTGGGAAGTACACCGCCTCAAAACGTTGTGCTTTTGGAGGTTGAACCTGAAAAGCAAAATACCCAAATTGATTTTTGGGCAACGGCTAAAAGATTGGGAATCAAGGTTTTATGTTTGACTAAAGTTATTAAAAAGGATAAAAGATTATATTATAAAAATGAAAATGGTCGGCTCATTCGGATACAAAAAGTATACAATCGCGTTATTTTTGAT
>JANMYC010001320.1:0-2135 GCA_031381715.1 Saprospiraceae bacterium | reverse complement strand
GCTATTTTAAATAAGGATAACCGCTACTATGAAAAGATGTATCAACTCTATGATTTTGCTAAAAATCATCATGGTGGAAAAGGGCTTTTCAATCCTCAAGACAATCTTTGGTGGCGGGATAAAGATTTTGTTCCCCCTTTTACGTCTCCAAACGGTGAAGATTGCTATTGGTCACGCGGTAACGGATGGGTCTTGGCAGCAATGGTGAGGGTTTTAGATATTATGCCCACGGATGCGCCACACCGAGCGGAATATCTGGATATGTACCGAAAAATGGTAAAATCGCTTATAAAAGTGCAGCGAACCGATGGTTTTTGGAACGTCAGCCTACACGACCCCAATGAATTTGGTGGTAAGGAATTAACGGGGACTGCTTTGTTTACCTACGGCATTGCATGGGGTATCAATAAGGGTATTTTAGATAAAAAAACGCATTCACCCATCGTTTCAAAAGCGTGGTTAGGCATGGCAGAGGCTGTTCACACCAACGGTATGTTGGGTTATGTGCAAGGCACCGGCAAAGAGCCAAAAGATAGCCAACCCGTCACTTTTGATACCATCCCTAATTTTGAAGATTTCGGTTTAGGTTGTTTTCTACTGGCTGGGGCAGAGGTGTATAAATTGAAAAGGTGATGGTTTACAAGCTATTTCAATGGCTATTTCAATCCTAAAATGCAAATAATGTTCTACGTCTAACCACGAAATCCCCGTTTAATCATTTTATTTTAAAAAAAATCGCCTATTTATTTGGTGAATAAAAATTAGTGTTTACATTTGTGCAAACGATTGCCCAATGTCTAAAAAAGCAACAATTAATGATCTTGCTAAAGAGTTAAATGTAACGGCTTCAACTATATCAAGAGCATTAAATGATAATCCAAGAATCAGTGATGAAACCAAACGCCTTGTAAAAGAGGCGGCAAAAAGGGCAGGTTATAGATTAAATGGTGTTGCATCGGCATTGAGAAGTGGACGGACTTACACGATTGGTGTGATAGTTCCCACCGCTGACCGTAGTTTTTTCTCTTCAATTGTGCGCGGCATCGAAGATATAACCAATAAAACGGGTTATAATTTGATGATTTGCCAATCAAACGATAGTAATAAATCTGAAATTGAAGATATAAATGCGCTTTTGCGGGCACAGGTGGATGGCATTGTTTTATCAATAGCTAAAGAGACTTCTGATTATAAGCATTTTGAAGATTTAAGAGAACGGGGCGTTCCGCTCGTTTTATTTGATAGAGTCACCCATAAAGCAGGTGTCTCTACCGTTACGGTGGATGATTACCGAGGTGCATACAAAGCTACTGAGCATCTTATTGAGCAGGGTTGCCGACGGATCGCTACGTTTGTTGGTGAACATCAGCACATAAATATTTATAAAGAGCGTTTTAGAGGGTATAAAGATGCCCTTGCAGATTATAAAGTTCCTTTTTATAGCGAGTATGTTCATACAAGTAGTTTAGGAATTGATGGCGGTAGGGAAGGAGCTACCACGATGTGGGCTCTACCACAGCCGCCCGATGCTATTTTTTGTCAAAGTGATTTTTCTGCTTTGGGTGCAATGCAATTTTTGAAAGAAAAAGGCTTAAAAATCCCTCATGATGTGGCTTTGGTTGGTTTCGCTAATGAACCATTCACGGCTTACATAGAGCCCGCATTAACAACCGTAGATCAGCATCCAGTGGATATGGGACAAACAGTGGCAAAATTATTTTTAGAGCAAATAGAGTCTGAAGATACTTCCCCGATTACTAAAAATATAACTTTGAATGCAGATTTAGTGATTCGGCAGTCTTCGCTTTTTGGCAGATAAATTTGGTTAAGAGTACTTTTGGGAGAAACCTTTTTTTTGAATTTAAGCGCAAACGTTTACACAATAAATTGATTCTACTGATTTTTAAAAATATACTTTAAACTAAAAAGTGAAATCAATATTTATGTTTTAAAAATCGCTATTCTTGTTTTTTAAAAGCCTCTAGTTCATACCTTTGGTTCTCTGAAAATTTTAGTGGAACTTACAGACTATGAAAGAAAGTGAATTTTACGAAGGTCTACTAAGTCTGTCAGAAATAAAGATAGACAGTGTTAAAATGCGTGATAAAAAGATAGAAATCTACTGTCACACAAAA
>JANMYC010001318.1:0-10281 GCA_031381715.1 Saprospiraceae bacterium | reverse complement strand
TCTATTTTAATAATTTCACCTTCTTGTATTTTATTAGTCTGAGCTACGGTAGGTTCAGTAATTACCGGCTCTTTAGGTTTATTTTCCTTAACTGGTTTAGTACTTGTAACAGCAGGTGTATCAGCTGATTTCGTAGGTTTGGCAGCCTTCGGTGGAGTTGGCTTTGTTGAAGTCGGCTGTTTGGTTGTTACTGCCGCTACGATTTGAGGCTTTTTCTCTTCTTCTGGTACAATATCACTGGCATTATCCATTAAAATATTGCCATTGTAAGGGAATACCGTTGGCACTTTGTAAAAAGCTTCAATCATAAAATGCGTGTAATTGCCTTTAGGGGCGAACTTGAAAGTATATTTTTTCCAGTTATTGGAACTAACAGGTTCAGTTTCATCCAAAAGCTCAGCCTTTGCGCAATAACTCATGCCTGCCCAAATACGAATTATTACAGGGGTGATATAATTGACGTATTTTTTAGTTGCTTGACTTTGGCTTTCATAGAGTTCTGAGCGCGCAAGATCGAGGCTGAAAGTATAATTAATGCCTTTTACTAAAGGCGTTTTGAGCCTCTGACCGATTGCCTCCCAAGTATTTACGTCACGCACTACCAATCCGAGATAAGTATTGCCATGAGAAGCCACTTTTGTTACCTTAAAAGTTGTGTTAGGCTGCACATCTGGAGGAGATTCGCCCGCAAAACCACAATCATACCATCCCTGGGGCGTATGAGCGGCTTGTGGGTAATCCTCAAAAGATGGATTATCCAGCTTAATAGTCACTGCTTTTTGACTAAAAGCAGGGCAACTTATTAACCAAACAGTGAAAATAATAAATCGGGCAATTAATTTGACCATGTGCTCTATTATCTTTTTTACCTTTTATTTTAATATAAAAACTCATTGATTATCGAGATAGATAACTACCCCTCAGTATAAACATAAATAATAACGTCAAAAACATTATTAATGTGATACTCAAAACCAAAAAACTCAAAAGAATCAACAATGATTCGTTTTACTTACGAAAAAGCATTGTATCCAGTTACATCCATACCAGTTATGAGTAAATGAATATCGTGCGTGCCTTCATAAGTAATAACGGATTCGAGGTTCATCATGTGACGCATAATTGGATATTCACCAGTTATGCCCATGCCGCCATGAATCTGACGGGCTTCACGGGCTATTTCAAGTGCCATATTGACATTATTGCGTTTCGCCATTGAAATCTGTGCAGCATTTGCTTGACCTTTATTAGCAAGTGTTCCTAAGCGCCAAGCTAAAAGTTGTGCTTTAGTGATTTCGGTAATCATCTCAGCCAATTTCTTTTGTGTTAATTGAAATTGAGCCAAAGGTTTTCCAAATTGTTCTCTTTCTTTTGAATATCTCAAAGCGGAATCATAGCAATCAAGAGCTGCACCAATTGCACCCCAAGCAATACCATAACGGGCTTTTGATAAACAAGTCAGAGGACCTCTTAAGCCTTCAATATTGGGCAACACATTTTTCTTCGGCACACGCACGTCCTCAAAAACAAGCTCTCCTGTGACGGATGCACGGAGTGACCATTTTCCATGAATTTCGGGTGTAGTAAAACCTTTCATTCCTCTTTCTACTATCAATCCAATGATTTTACCATCTTCACGCTTTGCCCACACAACTGCGATATCTGCAACGGGAGAATTGGTAATCCACATTTTTGCCCCGTTTAAAATATACGAATCACCATCTTCTCTTACATTGGTAATCATACCAGATGGGTTAGAACCATGGTCAGGCTCAGTTAAACCAAAGCAACCAATCATCTCACCCGTTGCTAATTTGGGTAGGTAATAGCGTTTCTGTTCCTCGCTCCCAAACTTATAAATGGGATACATCACCAATGAACCCTGCACGGAAGCCATAGAACGAATGCCCGAGTCCCCACGCTCTAACTCCTGCATAATAATACCGTAGGAGATTTCATCCATACCTCCGCAGCCATATTCAGCAGGCAATGAAGGGCCGAAGGCGCCTATTTCACCTAACCCTTTGAAAAGATGGGTAGGGCAAGCCGCTCTATTAGCATAATCCTCAATAATAGGACTTACCTCTTGTTTGACCCAAGAGCGAATAGCATCACGCGCAAGTAAATGCTCATCAGTTAAGAGCTCATCAATATTATAATAATCATGATATTGGTAGCGGTCTTCTTTTACTGACTTGGTTTTAGGTTCAATACCGTTATAAACTGACATAATTTATTGATTTTAGTTGCAAATATGGTTAAGGACTTACTAAACTATACCCCCTCAGTATAAAACGTATTTTATAAAAAAAAAGGTAAAACTTTGTACAAAATTACAAATAAAACAACAGATTTTCCAGTCAATTTGTTTGAAATGGCTTAATCTGTTTACGTACATCGAATCTTTCTTCTTGCGTCGTATCAAAGGATAATTTAAAAAATGGATTTGCTGATTTATCAATCCATGAATGGTAATGGATGCACTTCAGTTGTAAACCCTCTTTCTACTTGTTCAGGAAATGGAAATAGTGTATTTGCACCCGTTGACATTGAAGTATTATAAATTTATAGTCAATACAACCCCCTCAGTATAAAACCGAAAACGCCCATTCTTATGTACAGAATAGGCGTTTTTAATATGAATCATTTTTACTTTTATCTTGCAAATGATACAGCTCGCTTTTCACGGATAACAGTGACTTTAATCTGCCCCGGATACTGCATAGTATCTTGTATTTTTTGTGAAATCATGAATGACAAATCATCCGCGAATTGATCCGTTACCTTTTCACTTTCTACTATCACACGCAATTCACGACCTGCTTGCATAGCGTAGGCCTTTTGAACGCCATCGTAAGAAAGAGCAATGTCCTCTAACTCATTGATACGTTTCAAGTAACTTTCTAAAATCTCGCGACGCGCACCTGGGCGGGCACCTGAAATAGCATCACAAGCCTGTACGATAGGGGAAATGATTGAATTCATTTCTACTTCATCGTGGTGAGCGCCAACGGCATTCACAACAGCAGGGTGTTCACTGTACTTTTCCGTCAATTTCATACCCAAAAGAGCATGTGATAATTCAGTCTCCTCATCAGGAACTTTACCTATATCATGGAGCAAGCCGGCGCGTTTAGCCAGTTTGATTTGCTTTTGAGACATGCCTAATTCAGCCGCCATCAAGCCACATAAATTAGCCGTTTCGATGGAGTGCTTCAAAAGGTTTTGACCATAAGATGAGCGATAACGCATACGACCCACCATACGGACTAACTCTGGAGCTAAACCGTGAATATCTAAGTCAATAACGGTACGTTCACCGATTTCTACTATTTGCTCTTCTAATTGCTTCTTAGTTTTAGCCACTACTTCCTCAATACGAGCAGGGTGGATACGACCATCAGTTACTAATTTTTTAAGAGCTAAACGAGCTATTTCACGACGAACAGGGTCGAAAGAAGAAATAACAATGGCTTCTGGTGTATCATCTACTATGATTTCTGCTCCAGTAGCCGCTTCTAAAGCTCTGATATTACGTCCTTCACGACCGATAATTTGACCTTTCAGTTCGTCACTATCAATATTAAATACCGATACTGTATTCTCAATTGCAAACTCGGCACTCATTCTCTGTATAGATTGAATAACAATCTTTTTAGCCTCTTTATTGGCATTCAAATTCGCTTGAGCAATGGCATCTCGCATGATAATCATGGATTCATTTTCAGCTTTGCCTCTTACCGCTTCTAAAAGCTGGTCTCTGGCTTCTTGCTCTGAAAGTTGACCTACACGCTCTAACTCTTTGATTCTCAATTCGTTAGCTGCATCAAGTTCTTCTTTGCGTTTGGATACTATAGCTAATTGCTTGTTCAGATTTTCTCTAATACTATCCAACTCAATCTCACGTTGCTCTAAATCTATCAGTTGTTTCTTAAACTCATTTACATCCTTTTGATAAGTCTGTAGCTGGTTTTTTAATTCTGCTTCCTTAGATAAGACTTCAACTTCGCGATCTTTCATCTCTACCAATTGCTTGGCTTTCTGAGTTTCAAATTCTGATTTGAATTGATTGAATTTTTCGCGCGCTTCTTGAATCTTCTGGTTTTTTATTTGCTCATTCTTTAATTCAGCTTTCTGAACTAAATTTTCAGCTTTACTTTCAGCTTCTCCTGTAACACGTTTGGCAGATAATTTGGCTTCTTGTAATGTTAAATCGGCTGTCTTATTTGCTTCATCTATTGTAGTTTGAGCATTTTTTGCAGTGAACTGTCTGATCAGAAAAAATCCAATACCGCCACCACTTACAAGCCCTAATACTAATCCTAATATTGTATTCATTGCATTAACGGATAATTTTTATGTATTATAAATGAGTATGTTATAAATTATAGTTTCAAAAATGTTGTTTAAAATATAGATAAGTAACAATACTTGGTTCCCTTACAAGAAACGCATGTACAATTACGAAAATACTTAAATAAAAAGCAAAAATAGGAAATCACAATGATTTTGAGAGTAAATCATCAATTTGAGAGAGCTTTTCGGATAGTTGCGGATCCAGTGTTTGGTTAGATGCTTGCGCTTTGTTTACATCTACTGCGTAGGTGAGTAGTACCATAGAAATCCAATCCTGACGGTCTTTTCGAGGATAAGTATTCTGAAAAAGGGCAATTTTATCATTCACCTCCTTGACAATACGACGGATTACAGGCTCATCACCCTCCTTTATTTTTAAAGGATAAGGTCTTCCTGCAATCAACACGGTTATATTAGTTGTTCCGTCCATTATCAAGCATTTTGCAACCACTCAATACATTTATCAATATCCTGAATGTATTGGTCAATTTCTTTTCTCAAATAATGTTTCCGCTCATACACCTCAACTCCTTCAACCTCTTGCGATTCTACTTGCTTTCCCAGATGGGAAATTTCACTATTTCGTAACAATAAGTCAGCTTGCAAGCCTCGATTTTGCTCTAATAGCGACTGATTTTTTTCAATCAATTCGGCATTCTCTTTTTCTAAAACAGCTAATTTAGCAACTAAAAGCTGTGTTTTTTGCTCAATGCCATTTACTATTTCGGAAATTGCTATCACTTAATTTCTGCTGTTTTTTTTGATTGTATATTTTTTATTTGAAATCAATTATCTATAAAATTTTCAATTTATAGAAATTATTGAGTTCATCTAAAAACAATCAATACAAGTGCCAAAACGGTTTATTCTACTGAATGTTACTCAAACCGTAATGTAATGACTGCAAATATAGTAAAATATATTAGGTACTGCCAAAAACTATGGTTTTTATCATATCATTTTATATAATTCTTAAAACATCTTTATTTATAACACTTCTATTTAGAGATTTTATCTAAACGGACTGATTGACTGACTTATTCTTTCGATAAGTTCAAAATCTGATTTTAACCTGTTTCTATAGATTCAAGATAAGGCATTTTTATAATAATCATAATTTTCATCATCAAAACAGATAAATAAAACCTTTTCTAAAGTATCGTTTTTATTTAAAAATTCATTGACCGTTTTAAGAGCAATGGTACAAGCCAAATCTTTTGGAAAATGATAAATACCCGTGCTGATATTCGGAAATGCAATGGTTTTAATGCCTTTTTTAACCGCCAATTCTAAACTTTTAGTGTAACAATTAGCAAGCAATAATTCTTCATTAATATGCCCACCGTTCCAAACGGGACCTACTGTGTGGATGACAAATTGAGCTGGCAATTTCCCTGCTGTTGTTATCACCGCTTCGCCCGTTTTACAGCCACCTTGACGGGCAACTATTTTACGGCAGTCTTCTAAAATATCGGAGCCTCCTGCTCTGTGTATTGCACCGTCAACGCCTCCGCCTCCCATAAGCGAGGAATTGGCCGCATTGACGATGGCATCAGCTTCAATTTTTGTAATATCGCCTTTTAAAAGGCTGATTCGTTGATTCATCATAATTCCTTCAGTCATGCTTTCAGCTTGATAAAGCCAAAGGCATTATATTTCGTCTGTTTTTAATGAAATTTGATTGATAACGTAGTAATTTAGCACCGTTATTTTAAACGAATGTAAAAAAAATGCTTGAAACTCAAAATATAAAATTCAGTTATGATAGGGCTCAGCCCTTAACATTTCCTGATATACGCTGTGGGAAAGGTGAACAGTGGCTTTTATTGGGGCAATCAGGTAGTGGCAAGACGACTTTATTGCACCTGTTAGGTGGTATGCTGACCCCTCAGTCGGGAAGGATTCAAGTAGGTAATACCGATATTGCACAACTTAAATCCACTGATTTAGATCATTTTAGAGGTCAAAATATTGGAATTATTTTTCAAACGGCTCATTTCATTAAGGCTTTGACGGTTGAAGAAAATCTACTTTTAGCACAACAGCTGGCAGGCAAAAAAGCAGATAAAGAATTGATATTGAAATACTTATCAAAACTTAATTTAAGTCATAAACTCAAATCGAAGCCTTCTGAATTAAGCGTAGGAGAGCAGCAAAGGGTGGCTATTGCGAGGGCTCTAGTGAATACCCCCTCAGTAATTTTAGCAGATGAACCCACTTCAGCATTGGATGATAAAAATACGGAAGAGGTGATTCGACTCCTCGAAAACCAAGCAGCTGAAGCAGGTGCAACACTCCTCATTGTCACGCACGATACCCGTTTGAAAGATTATTTTAAAAACCAAATTTTACTATAAGTAGTCAGTTGAATAGTTATCAGTAGTCAACTTACTTTTATGAGAAAACCCTACTACTATTCAACTGACTACTTCAAAGCTTTAAAGAATGTTAAAATTAGCTTGGAAAAACATAATCGCTCGACCCCTCAGTATGTTACTGACTTTGGTGCTTTTTGCGTTGGGCGTGGGCTTAACGTCACTTCTATTTTTAGTCAATAAACAGTTAACTGAAAAGTTTGAAAAAAACCTTGCGGGCGTAGATGTGGTTGTTGGTGCGAAAGGAAGTCCCTTGCAATTGATACTTTGCAATATGTATCATGTAGATGTGCCCACGGGCAATATTTCATTGAAAGCAGCCAAACCCTTTTTGAATCCACGCCATCCATTGATAAAGCAAGCCATTCCATTGTCTTTGGGTGATAGTTATAAAGGTTATCGGATAGTTGGCACTTTTACGGATTTAGCGGGTTTGTATAAAGGAGAGCTGGCGGAAGGTACATTCTGGAAAAATACGATGGAAGTTGCGTTGGGTGCAACAGTTGCCACAAAAGCAGGCTTAAAAATAGGCGATACCTTTGCCAGTAATCATGGCTTGAATGCTGAGGGTGATGAACACGAGGATGCCAAATTTATGGTGGTTGGTATTTTTAAGCCCAGTAATACGGTTTTAGACCAATTGATTTTATGCAATACGCCAAGTATTTGGCAAGTACATCACCATGAAGAAAAGCACAGTGAGGAAGCAGATGAATTGCATAAACACGAGTTGGCATATCCTCAAATAGAGGTTTCAACTGACGAGCATACTGCTCTTTTGCAAGCGGATAGTTCAAAGCAAATTACATCTCTACTGCTTCAATTTAAAAACAATAAAAGCATCCAAGCTCTTAATTTTCAAAGAAATCTGAATGAAAATACAGATATGCAAGCCGCCACGCCTGCTTTAGAGTTGAACCGTTTATTTGAAATGATGGGTGTTGGTGAAAATGCACTGAAAGTATTGGCTTTTTTAATCGTATTTGTATCGGGCTTGAGCATTTTTATAGCCCTTTTTAACTCTTTAAAGGAGAGGCGCTATGAGTTGGCTTTGATGCGCGTAATGGGTGCAGGGCGTGGTAAATTATTTTTATTGATTATTTTAGAGGGCTTGCTTCTGAGTTTTATAGGCTTTGCGGTGGGTATTGCCATGAGTCACGGAGCGATGCAAATATTGGCAAAGTACATGAGTGAGTCGTATCGTTATTCATTTACAGGTTGGACGTGGTTGTCAGAGGAATGGTATTTATTGGGTGGTGCACTTTTAATAGGTTTCATAGCCGCCATTATTCCTGCTTTTAATGCCTATAAAACGGACATTTCAAGGACATTGTCCAAGTAATCTCAATTTTATAGCTTCTTTATCACATCTTTTTAGAGCTCATTTTGCGTATCGGATGCTTCAAAAGCATCCGATACGCTTTGTTCAATTGGGCTTTTAAATAAATAGAAGTATCAACGTCAATATAATGCCACCAATAGTAAAATACATTCCTTTTTTGAAAACATCGGTACTTGGCATAAACATCCAAAAAGAAGAAATTACAAAAAAGAATAAAGACAAACCGAAAAAGATATTGAAAAAGAATAGTGGTTCGGCACTTTTAGCTTTATGTAGGTGCGTCATTTTATCAACAATATAAGGCAGTTCCTTAACTTTATAATTGGCGGTGCCTGTGCTTTTATCGTAAGTACCATTTTTAAAAGTCAATATATTACCCTCCTCTTTATCAATTTTCAAGTCCTTTATTTGTAACATTTTTCCCAATTCTTCAGCCTGTGCATTGGTTTTGACTTGTTTAGTTTTTTGTTTTTCAGTTTTTAAAAAATCTGTATCGCGGAATATCAAAATAATACCACTTATAGAATAAATAGACATAATGCCCACTAAAAAAAAGCCTAAATAGCGGTGTATAACCCGCATTGTGAAAGAAAAAGATTGGTTGTTTGCCATTTTAAATAAAATTTAATCTTGAGTAAAAACTATAAAATATTAAATGTTGTACTGAGGGGTCATAAAGCCGTTGTTACAATTTTAAGGCTATTTTTTTTATTATCCTGCTTGACTTCATGGGCTATAAGTAATTGATTACCAATAATTAAACCCGTGGCATTGGTCGCATTTTCAGAACCTTCAACAGATACCGTTTCAGATGCTTTATTGCCGTTTATTTTTTTGAATGCCAATTGCGTTTTGTCACTGCCTTGTTCCCACAACATCGCCGCCACTTCGTTAGAAGACATCAAAGCAGGTTTTTTTACAGAGGGGTCATTCAAGACAAATAATTTTTTCCCTTCTTGCGTCACCAAACTGAAACCCGTTTCTTTCTCAGCTCCCGAATAATAAGCAATCAAAGCACCCTTGCCATGCGTGCTTGAAATTGCGCCATTGTGCGGACAACCTGCAATCTTCCAACCATCGTTGTAAATATTTTGGGGCTTTGAAAATGTTTCCCCATTATCGGTAGATACAATTTTGGAAAAATCGCGAATATCATCATTATTGTCCCTATAAATAACTTTCAATGCCCCGTTGCCATCAATCAACATATTGATATTGCAACAATCACAAACTACTGCATCGAGTAATTTCTCCGCTTGAAAAACGCCTTTTTTTGTAACCGCCAAGCGCAAATCACGCTCTTCGTGTTTTGTGCCGCCTTTTACATCTTTCAAGTAAGCGACCGCAATTTCATCATTTGCCATTAAAATAGCATCAAAAAAACCGCGCATTAAGCCTTTAGTGGGGTCAGTGTCCACAGCTTGAGGGTTTGTCCAAGTGTTGCCCGCATCTTTTGAAACCGAAAAAACGAGTTCACCACCACGTCCGCCACCACGTCCGCCTTGACCACCTTGTGGCTGCGCTTGGGCATCGGGGCGATTGGTGAAAACAGCGACTAAACTGCCATCTTTTTTAGCCAAAACTTTAGCCCGAAACAAGCGGCTATTGCCGACACCATAACCTGCATAAATCACTTTTTTATCTGAAAAAGTTTTGCCTTTATCGGTTGAAGTTGAAAAACAAAATGCAGTCATGCCTTTCTCATCTTTTTCAGTCCACGAAAGCATAACTTCCCCTTTTGGCGTCTGTGATAACAAAGGCATTGAATAGTTTTTTGTATCGTCTGTTGCAAATACTGAGGGGGTCGCTGTTATGGATTTAAATTTTGAAAAATGTTCTCCCCCTGCCCATTGATTGATGCCTTCTGTTTGTATCGTATTACACATAGGAATTTCAGAAGAATTACTAACTTCTGAGGATTCTTTTGAACCAAATAATACTATAACACTGAACAATAAGGCATTAAATGAGATAATTAGCTTTATCATTGATTATGAAAATTAAGTGAAAAAATAAACAGATTACTACTCTTTTTATAAAAGCATAAAAGTATAAACTTTTATAATTTTAATTTGAAAAAGTCGAAAATCAAGGCAATTGAGAAGATGAAAAGGTGATTATAGTTGTTCATCTTGTTTTATAAAGTCTTCTTTTTATCTCGTCTTATTCATCAAATAATTTAAAAGGTGGTTATAAATTATTTGAAAA
>JANMYC010001309.1:0-3553 GCA_031381715.1 Saprospiraceae bacterium | reverse complement strand
ACTATTTTAGCAGGAAAATCAGTATATTTTTTTGAAATTTGAGAGCCTAACAAGCGATTATAAATTCCAATATCATTGGAAATATTGTCTTTATGCTCCAAATGAACGCCTGGTTCGCCAATAAGAAAGTCATATTGATTTAAATCTAGCTGACGAGCTAAAATGATTGTTATATAACTGGTAATAATAGCTTGGTAACTACTTGTTCCCATAATCTCTTCAGTGGTTTTAAGTTTTCTCAAGACTTCTTTATAACCTCTCCGATAAAGGGGCTGCCCGTCAAGTACTTCCCAAACTAAATATTGGGGTACTTTGCGTACTCGGCTTTTGGCTGTCTCTTTATTATCTCCTTTTAATGCCAGCATTCTATAAATTTTTTCAAAAATACAGCCTTTTTTTCAATATTGAAATAGTAGTAGGACATTTTCAAAAGCAGTCCTACTACTATTCATCCATTTTTTATACGCCTACTACAATTCTCTAATCCAAATATTGCGGTAGCTTACTTCGTTGCTATGGTCTTGCAACTCGATAGGTCCCTTACCATGAGCAATCCATTTCGGTGTTCCGATGTATTCAGTCGTACCTTGTATTTCAAAATGATTTTGCACGATAATGCCGTTGTGAATGACCGTTACATAAGCGGGTTTTTCAATAGCCCCATTTTTACGGAAAGTGGGAGCCGTATAGATAATATCGTACACATTCCACTCCCCTTCTTTACGGCAAGCGTTTACCATCGGGGGCGTTTGCTTGTAAATACTGCCGGCTTGACCATTTACATACGTTTCACTTTCACGGCTGTTCAAGACCTGTACCTCGTAGCGGCCTTGTAAAAAAACACCGCTATTCCCTCTGCCCTGACCTTGACGCGATGCGGGTTCGATGGGAGATTTCCACTCAATATGCAATTGAAAACTATTGAATTCTTGCTTTGTGCGGATGTTACGGGTTCTTGGCACAACGGTCATAGAACCATCTGGGTTGACTTTCCAACCCGCTGGCGTACCATGAACAGCGCTATCGGCGCGTTCCCATTTGTCTAAATTTTTACCATCAAATAGAACTATCGCATCAGAAGGGGCATTGCCTATTTGAGCTGCCGCATCTACTTTTCTGACTTTCGGTTCATAAAATTCCGTTTGTTCGGGTTTTACTAAAGTCGGGTCTTGAGCAAAAAGCGCAAAAGAACAAATGCTTAGCAAGAGAGTGCCCGTTAATTTGATTATTTTCATAAATAATTGATGTTTAATATTTAAAATAAATTTTTACTTAACCATGATTTTCATTAAGATATCCGCCACTAATTGATTGCCCGCTTCGTTGAGGTGAACCCTGTCAGTTGTCAATATACCGGCTTCCTTATTGGTCAGATTTTTTTCAAGATTGTATTTTAAAAACTCCTTTCTGAAATCAGCCACTGGGCAATCGAATTTGGCAGCAATATCACGGATAATTTGCGAATAGCGGTTCAAATCACCGTCTTGTTGATTGCTGAAATCCGTGCGCTCGCCAATCGCTGCGGGTGTGGCTACGATTACTTTAATGCCTTTTGATTGCAATTTTTTAATCAGAGTCACGTAAAATTTTTCAAATTTATCGGCATCGGTACCCGTTCCGTAAGAGGTTTTATGCCATACATCATTCACGCCGACCCATATCAATACCACATCGGGATTATGTACTAAAACATCTTCCTCGTAGCGAAAGTATAAATCATAGATTTTATTACCACCAATGCCAGCCCCGATGAGTTGATAATTGTCTTTGATGCCTTGTTTTTCAAGCATCGCTTTCATTTTATCAATGTATCCGCCAGGGCCAACCCCTTGCTGAGTGATAGAGTCGCCAAAGAAAACAATTTTCATGGGTGCATTATCGAATTTAAAAGCTGAAAAGCCGATGATGACCAGAGCAGCTAAAATGAGTTTTTTATAGATATTCATGTTGTACAGTTTTTATTGATGATTATTTTTTGAAGTGCCAATTGCCTTTATTATATATGCTAATAATGGGTTTAAAATGCCGTTAGGTATTTAATATCGGTAGTTAAAAGGTGAAAATTGCCTTAAATCCCGTAGGGATGACATATTAAGTGCTTGATTTATCGTGGCTAATCCACTTTTAAAAACTCTATCTGTATTTTCTATCGATATTAAATGCCTAATGGCATTTTAAACCCATTATTAGCATTATATGGTATAGTAGGGCACATTGCAAAAGGCACTTGGCTCTTATACTATTTATTTAAAAATCCAAGACTATCTATCCAATTTTGAAGCCTATCCATCCATTTATCCTTAGTAGTAGGGTTACTCATGCCATAACCATGACCGCCCTTGGGATAAAGGTGCATTTCAACAACAACCTTATTTTTTAAACAGGCTTTATAAAAATTAATGCTGTTTTCAACGTTCACGGCATCATCATCAGCTGAATGAACTAAAAAAGTCGGTGGTGTTTCAGCCGTGACTTGTTCCTCGTTGGAAAAAGCGTATATTTTGGGGAAATCGGGATTTTCACCAATCAAATTGGTGCGCGAACCGCCATGGGTTAAATCCGTTTTAAAACTGATAACCGGATAACCGAGCACCATAAAGTCTGGACGCACCGAAAAAGTGTCTTTTACTGAGGGGTCGGCTTTGGTTTGAAAATGCGTTCCCACCGTTGACGCCAAGTGACCACCCGCTGAAAAACCCATAACGCCAATGCGATTGGGGTTCAATTTCCACTTCGCAGCATTTTGCCTAACGATACGAATCGCCTGTTGGGCATCTTGAAGGGGTCCTACTGAGGGGTCTATCATCGTACGCGTTGAGGGCATTCGATACCTCAAAACGAAAGCTGTAATGCCCCACTCGTTCAGTTTTTTAGCAACGGCTGTGCCTTCGTGTCATCCGCTACGCCACCGTAGCCACCGCCGGGGCATATAACCACCGAAGTACCATTTTTAATGTTCGCTGGAGGGTCAAAACGTACCATGGTGGGCTCTGAAACATTGGTGGTAAATTGTACTTTCCACTGATTTATCTCCGTTTTTTGAAGATTTTCGGCAGGTTTTGAGTTCGGAATTGCGCCTTCGTATATTTTAACATAATTATTTTGAGCATGGGTCTCGGCGAGGGATACCAACATTAAAAGGGTATTTAAGAGTAATCTCATATTTATTTTACTTGTTATTTTTGAAAAATGGGCTTTCGGTAAAGATAAGATAATGTCAGAAATTTTAATAGAAAATGCAGGTAAAATAGGTGATGTTTTAAACTGGATAAATGATAAAATCTAAAACAAAAGGGTGTTTTTGAGGTTAAAGCATTAGTAAGAAGTAGTTAGGCTAAAATAAACCCGACTACTAAGTTATCATAAGTTTTAAAGTAAAAATCAAACTATCTTTTAAAAAAACAAATTAGGCTATGTTAAATTTTGAATTTAAAAACCCGACTAAAATCATTTTCGGAAAAGGGCAAATTGCGCGTATTGCTAAAGAGATACCCCCTCAGTCAAATGTGCTCATGCTCTACGGCGGCGGCAGCATCATGCACAATGGTATTTA
>JANMYC010000506.1:0-7236 GCA_031381715.1 Saprospiraceae bacterium | reverse complement strand
CAAACCCGCCCATTTTGGATAGCGATATTTGATGGGACTCCATTTAAAACCCTTGATTTCAACGCCCATTTGTGCACCGTGGGTATGTCCCGAAAGTGTTAAATGAACGTGATTATCTAAGATTTTCACTTGTTTTTCCCAATGCGTCGGGTCATGTGAAAGCAGTATTTTAAAACTATCTTGCGCAATGCCCGACATGGCTTTATTGAGGTCGCCATATTGGGCAAAGCCGTGTCCCCAATTTTCAACACCAATTAAAGTGAGTTTTTGACCATTGCGCTCAATGTCAAGATTTTCATCAAGCATCAACTTAAAACCTAAATTTTTATGGTGCTTTTTAAGTTGATTAAAATTGGCGAGTTTCACCGTAGGTGATTCCCACCATTTATAGTCGCCATAATCGTGATTACCCAATATTGAAAACTTCCCCAATGGTGCATGTAAAGCTTTAAAAATATCCAAATAAGGCTCAATTTCAGTCGCTTCATTGTTCACCAAATCGCCAGTGAAAAACAATAAATCCGATTTTTGACCATTGGCTAATGCGACGCCACGCTTCACAGCTTCGGGGTCAGTGAAACTTCCTGCATGAATATCCGACAATTGCGTAATCGTCAAACCATCAAAAGCATCGGGTAAATCCTTGAAAAAAATGGTGTGGCGATGCACTTTATAATCGTATTTGCCTTTTACAATGCCGTAAATAATGCCTAAAAATGGCACAGCAGCCAACCCCAAACCCAATTGACTTACAAATACTCGACGCTCAGGAATGAACTGTCCTTTCTCATTTTGTTGAAATTGGATGTAATTCACAACCGTTCCAAAAAATCTTACAACATCCTGTCCAAGCAAAACGAGAGCAAAAACGAGTTTAGGAACCATAAATAGAATGAACGCATTGAAAG
This sequence comes from Saprospiraceae bacterium, assembly GCA_031381715.1. Lineage (GTDB taxonomy): Bacteria > Bacteroidota > Bacteroidia > Chitinophagales > Saprospiraceae > JAAFJT01. The sequence goes on along the minus strand of JANMYC010000506.1, from coordinate 6,328 downwards.
CTATGGTTTGATACGTTTTCATGCCTTTGGCTCTATCAAATGTTAAAAAGCCAAAAGCGATAATTCCTAAAAAAATGATATTGACAATCCAAAACGCCCAATGCGTCATAGTACGGGCTGAATCCGAATCAAAACTGGCAGTTAAAGTTTTTATGCCTTGAAAAGTATAAAGGTCAATTAAAAATATAAAAATTAAAACTATGAACATAAATGTACTTTTAAAAATCGTGGTTGTTAAATGTGTACATTGAATGACGAAATAATGGGTGGGATATTTTATTGAAATAATTATTCATAAGGACACAGATGACACAGATTCAACCAGTTTTTATTTATTCAGCCCCTTGAGTTGTTCTTTAATTTCTTCTGTGGTATATGGCTTAAAATCAAATTTATATACTTGATTAGCACTTCGAATGTTAGAAATGGACAAATATGGTTGACCATCAAGTATTTTCATGCCTACTAAAGTTCCCATTTCATTTTTGGGAGCATTCAGAAATAGTAAATTATTGTCTTTATTGTAAGCTTGAATACTAATTTTAGCATTTTTCAAAATAAAAACAACACTGTAAGACTGTGATTGGGGTGCCTCAAATTGCATATTTATCATGTCGCTTGGAGCGTAAGCATCACAATTGGCCCAGTATAAATTTTTTAGAGGGAATACTCTGTTGAAATTTTGAGCATCTTTCTTTTCTTTTTCTAAACGTTCCTTGTTAGCCTCGTACCAAATAGTATATTCTTTTTTCAAACTATCTTGTACAAATTTTTCGCGCATTTCCCTCCTTTTCATCTCCTCTTCTGAAATTGAAACCTTTTCAATAAAAGCCATTTTTTCAACCATTAAACTATCCCATGCTATGCCATTTTGAAGCACTAATTGACTGAATGTAACCACATTGTATAACTCATACGTTTCTTTAAATGTTGAATAATGGATATTTTCTATAGTTCCTTTTAAAACTATGGGATTCTGGCGTGCTGTAAAAACCATTGCCATTTGAACTTTATTCAAGATATTCATATTAACAGATTTCAAATCATCAGCAGTTTTTCGATTTAAAAAAAGCTCATGACAACCTGTAGTATCAATTAATTCTTTAAATACTATATATCCATCTTTGTCTGTAATTAGGGAGGGCTCATATCCTCCGGAATGCTTATAAAGCGTTACTTCCTCTACTTCTCCATCTTTATTCAAAGGTATCCAATCAATAGAACCGTTATTTTTGCTATCCCTCACGCCACTAAAAAGCTGCATTCCAACTTGATTACTCTCTTTTGAAGAAAAAGCAACATTCATTGTTTTTTCTAACGTTAAATCTTTGCCATTATACTTAGCATCAATATAAATCATACCACCAGTTTGGAGCAATTTATCACCTGACATTGTACTGAGGTTTTCAGAAATAATATCAGATACACTATAAGCCTCTTTTAATCTAAAATCAACAATGGCATTGACGGCTACTCCCTCGAAAGCGGCTTTGGGTATAAATAATATAGTCCCTTTCTCGCCTCTAATGATAGTGTCTTTAGCTGTATTGATTTTAAAATTCTGATAACCAACGCTCAAATCACGGTAAAATTCCTTCATGTTTTGATATTTCTTAACAGCCGCAACAGGAAGAATCGTGATAGCCATATCCACACGGCGGTTGAGTTTTTTACCCCCCTCAGTATTATTATCGCCAATCGGCTCGGTTGCGCCAACCGATTGGGCAATAACCGACTGAGCATCCACGCCGTGTTTCACAAGCTCTGATTTTATCACCAATGCTCTTTTTTGAGAAAAGGCTTGATTTTCAGAAGCTGTACCAGTAGCGTCCGTATGCCCTTTCAAAGCAATAGAATATTTAGGATACTTTTTAACAGTATCCGCCAATGAGCGTAGATAATTTTGTGATTCAATAGAGAGTTGTGCATTAGCATTCTCGAAATAAATGGTGCGCTTGATTGTTTTCTGCGCAAGGAGTGTTACTGAAGTGAGCAGTAATACAAGTGTAGAAAGTCTATTTTTCATTTTGAAATTGATTTTATTCAAAACGGGGATTATTATTTCATATTTTTTATTTGTAAATTTTAACTAAAATTTACCTTTACAATTCTATCCCGCTTGCGCAAGGTCGCAGACTGGCGCGAGCAGAGGTTGTTAAATTTTCTTCTCCACATCATCAGGTTTTATTTCTAATTTTTTCTCTTTTTATGAGTTTTGTATAAAAATGTGATTAACAACAATCCCATGTATAAAACACGTGGCTGAAATCTTTATTTTTCAAATCCTTCTCTGTAATAAAAAAATTAGCCACACCGACATCGCCCCACATGATATGGTCACCAATAGAATCCATTTGAAACAGTAAAATATAATCTGAACCCCATTCATCGCTGCGGGGGTCTTCTTGTGTAAAATTCGCATAACCGCCTATTTTATGCCCTAATGATGTAATACTGTTACAATATTTATCTAGTAAATCATCGTCATTATATAGTATGTCATATTCAGCCTTGCTAAAATAGGAACGATGTCGCCAATCTGATATTGGCGCATATTCATCTTCAAGCGTAAATTTTATTTCATGTTCTGTGTCTATAGGTAGGTTGGTTTCTTCAAAATTAAAAATGGGCGTTTCTACTTGCGATAAGTTTTCAATTATAACAGAATGATAAATTATTTTATAATTTACGTCCTCATTTTTGTTCGTGAGTTTACCAAAATAGTCGTAACTATCCATATCAGAACCAAAATAATCGTGGTTAGCCGAAATGAAAAATTGCAAAATTCCTTCAATTGGATAATTTTCTAAAGGTGGAGTCTCTGCAAAATTGAGTTGTGCCAATAAAATCATGGGTTGATTTTGGCTATCTTTGGGATATTCCATCGTTTTGGGGAAATACGGTGTTCCTAGAAATTTACTGGCGGTTAAAGGCAGATTTTCATGGGGTATTGCTTCTATTTTCACCGTTTTCATTTTTGATAGCGCAAGACAGCGCATTAAATCGGCTTCTGTAAAGACCTCCTCAGTTGTATTTTCTACATTTTGAGCCGCCTCTTTTTTTCCAAATAAGTTACCCAAAAGGTCTAAAAATTTCATACGTAACATATTTTAGGTTTCTACTTGTAAAATACTTTTAATCGAGATAAATAGAATTTTAAAGTACGAGTAAAATTAAAATTGATAAGTAAGTCGTTGCCAATAATCACTAACAACGATTACGTATATGACTTTTGTCAAATGCGGAAATGCTGAACTAATTTTAACCTTTCATAAAATCCTCCCCTAAAATCTTCTTCAAAAACCGTATCAAATCCTCCGCATTTTCTTTACTGAAACACATCGGCGGTTTAATTTTAATCACATTATTTTGAGGTCCATCCACGCTGATGAGGATGCCATGAGTTTTCATACGATTGGCGAGATAAGCGGTTTTATCGGTAGCCGGAATTTTATCCGCTTCGACCAATTCAAAACCTAAGAAAAAGCCTTCGCCCCGCACATCACCAATGATTGGAAATTCCGTTTGCAGTTCTCTTAATTCCACTTTTAAAAATTCGCCAATTTCCAGAGCATTTTCCTGCAATTTTTCTTCTTTTATCACTTTTAAAACTGCTAAACCAATCGCAGCCGAAACAGGGTTTCCGCCAAACGTATTGAAATATTCCATGCCATTCGCAAAGGCAACCGCAACAGCTTCGGTACAAGCCACTGCAGCCAAAGGATGCCCGTTGCCAATCGGTTTGCCCATTGTTACGATGTCAGGAATAACATCTTGGAGTTCAAAACCCCAAAACTTTTTACCAACCCGACCGAAGCCCACTTGCACTTCATCGGCAATGCAGACACCGCCCGCTTTACGGACTGAGACGTAAGCCATTTTCAAATAATTATCGGGCAAGTCAATTTGACCACCACAACTCACAATACTTTCCGCTAAAAACGCCGCCACACCCCGACCTTTTGACTGGATTTCAGCAATCGCTTCATCCACATGAGCAGCGTATAACGCACCCGTTTCACTCAATTTGCCTTGATATTTACCTCTAAAACTATCGGGCAGCGGGACAATATGCGTATTTTCGGGTTTGCCTTTGCCACCTTTTCCGTCAAATTTGTAGGAACTGACCGCAATGCAGCCGCTTGTATTGCCATGATAACCAATTTCAAGGGCGATTGTATCCTTCTGATTCGTCACTGCTTGAGCCATCCGCAAAGCCAATTCATTGGCTTCGCTGCCCGAATTAACGAAGTGAATAACAGATAATTCAGGTGGCAAAGTGGCGCATAACTCCTTTGCAAAATCCAAAATATTATCGTGTAAATAACGGGTATTCGTATTTAAAACCGCCATTTGTTGCTGACCAGCCTTTACTACTGAGGAGTGTTCGTGCCCTACATGAGCAACGTTGTTGACGGTATCCAAATAGCGGCGACCAGTGTCATCAATCAAATATTGCCGCTCCCCCCTCAGTATTTTGAGCGGTTCTTTATATGAAATGCTCAAACTCTTACCCAAGTGTTTTTTTCTAAAAGCAATCAACTCTCGATGACTTGGGGTGTTAAACGGTTCCAGTTTTTTATTTTTAAAAAGCCAATTAGGGTCAGGTGAAATGGACGACCACACATCTATTTTACTCGGAATTGCAACGCCGGGGAAGTCATTTTTAAAGCCCAATAAATCCAGCATGATTTGAAAATGCAAGTGCGGTGTCCAGTTCCCATTTTCAGACGCATCACCCAAAGCAGCAATTTTATCTCCAGCCTTGATTTTATCCCCAATTTTGACTTTTTTAATGCTTTTTTTACTTAAATGCCCATAAAGAGTGTAAAAAGTAAGTGATTTATCAATTTTATGCTTTAAAATAATCACCCCACCGTAATCTTTATCATTATTGTTAAAAGCACAACCCACTATTTTCCCGTCCAAAAGAGCATGAACAGGCGTCTCATCTTTTAACCAAAAATCAACGCCCAAATGAACCGTTCGGTACTCAGGCCCATTGTTCCCTTCAATTTCAAAAGCCTTAGTGGAGTACAAAGGGCGAGGCTCTAAATAACCACCTGCGATGAGTTGCTTCTTGTTTTCTGCTTGTAATTGATTGATTTTAGTAGTAAAAATATCCGTGTTTTTATACTCGGAATAATTACCTAAAAACATACTGCCAATACTCAAATCCAATCTAAAAACGTTGGGAAATGAAACAGTTGGGAATACATTTTTTAACTTAAAATTCTGCTTCGCTGCCCAACTTTCAAAGGCTTTTTGATGTGGAACTGGCGTCATGCCACATGCTGCGCGGAATGAGTAGTGTGCATACTGAGGAGGTATATTTTTCCATTTAAAAAGCAATTCCCAAGCGGGTTTTTCACTGATTAAAAGGTATTCATTATCGGGTTCTTTGATTTTATTGATAGCTGATTTCGTGACGCTGATGACCAAGCGCATCGCCGTCAAAGTGTACAACATTTCTAATTCCTGCTCTTGTAAAGGGAATTTTTGATGATAACCCGCCACCAAAGGCAATGCCGCAGCCAACGGGTCGGGGTGTTCCATAATCGCATACGCCAAGGCGACCGCCAAATCATTGATGGTTTGAGAATACACTGCATCGCCGTAATCAATGACCGCCAATACTGAGGGGTTGACTAAATCCGCACTCACGACGATATTATTATCATTGGCATCGTTGTGAATGACTGATTTGCGCAGCGTTTTATACTCCTTTTGAAATTTTTCAAATTGCTTTGTAAAAAAGGTCAAACACGCTTTTTTTTCATCATCAAATAAATCCAAATGTTGATATGTCCAAGCCGCTTGTGCAATGTCCCAATCAAACGGGCGAGCAGCAGCAGAATGACTAAAATCGCTTAAAACGTGGGTGATTTTACCACATTTTTCACCCAAACTATGTCTTAAATTATCCAATTGTGGATTCACAGCCGACCATAAACGACCTTCTACCCAATTCAATAAACGTACTTTTCGGGTTTGATTGTGTTCGTCAACGATGGATGTATCGTTTTCACCGTCCTTCGTTGTAACGATTTTGGGATAAGGAAAATCAGGATTTTTACTTTCTATATGAAGCAATAATTGCTGTTGAAAATCAAAATACCCCCCCTCAGTATTGGGGCGGCTTATTTTAAAAATGAACTTTTCACCACTTTTTGTCGTGATTTTGAAATTAAAATCAAGCTCACCTGTTTGTTTTTGAGCTTTTCCTTTAATGCCATAAAATTGCTCGCATAGTTTTTCAGCTTGCTTTTCTGAAATAAATAAGGCTTCGTAATTTATTTTTTGAATCATAAAACTTGAATTTGATATT
>JANMYC010001296.1:0-6157 GCA_031381715.1 Saprospiraceae bacterium | reverse complement strand
GCTATTTTATTTAGAAAAGTATTGAAAAAGGTGATTTTCATGCTTTTTATTAAGCTAAAATATCAACCATTTCGAGTAAAGTTTCATTAATGCGTTGATGGTGCTTGATGGCTACCTCAAAAGGGGTGTAAGATATATCACCACTGATTTGACCAATCATCACGCCTTTCTTACCATCCCGCAAAGCGCGTACTGCCTCAAGCCCCAATCTACTCGCCAATACACGATCTAAAACGGTGGGGCGACCACCTCTCTGAATATGCCCTAAAATAGTCACTCGAATATCTTTTGATAAAAGACGAGGTTTTATTTGTTGTAAAATTTCAAAAGCACCGCCGGCATCATCTCCTTCTGCAACGACTACCACACTGGCGCGTTTTTTATTTTCATAATTAGTATTTAGCGTTTTTACTAAAACATCCAAATTTGTGAAAGTTTCAGGCACTAATACAGCCTCTGCACCTGAAGCAATGGCACTCCGTAGAGCAATAAAACCCGCATCTCGCCCCATGACTTCCACAAAAAATAAACGCCCGTGGGCATTAGCAGTATCTTTAATATTGTCAATGGCGTTCATCGCTGTATTGACTGCTGTGTCATAACCTATCGTATAATCCGTACCGAACAAATCATTATCAATAGTTCCGGGCGTACCCACTATTGAAATATCAGAATGCTCTTCCATAAATATTTTAGCACCAGTAAAAGTGCCATTGCCTCCGCAGGCAACTATACCATCAATCCCGAATTTTTTGATATTTTCGTAGGCTTGCTGACGCCCCTCTTTTGTCATAAAACGTTCAGAACGAGCAGTTTGTAAAATAGTGCCCCCAGATTGTATGATACTCGAAACGTCCTTTGATTCCATTTCAAACATATCACCATCTATCATACCTTCGTAACCACTGCGAATGCCCACAACTCCTATTCCGTAGTGTAAAGCTGTACGTACGACAGCCCTAATATTGGCATTCATACCTGGCGAGTCACCTCCTGAAGTAAAAACCGCTATTTTATTCATAATTTGTTATTATATTTTTTTGCTGAGTTTAAAGAATGAAGCAATTCATAAAAGTACTCTTTAGAAACGCTCAAAATTCGGTATTTTATTTTATTTTTTGAAATAGGGTAAAAATAAAAAAACGGAATACATCCAACAAGTGAATGATTCCGTTTGTTTTTATAGTCATAGGGAAATTATCTGACCTTGAGCATAGTTCTCACCTGTTGAGTGGCTCCATTTTGCAAACGAGCATAGTAAACTCCCGAAGGTAAATAACCGCCATTAAAATAAGTCTTGTATTTACCTGGAGCATAATCACCTTCCACCGGAACAGCAATCAATTGACCTTCTACATCAAAAATTTGCACCATCGTATGTCCGCCTCGTGTTTCAAACTCAATGGTAGTAGAAGCATCAAAAGGATTCGGATAGTTGGAAATCAATTTTAAACTTGGGTCAATTTCTTTGGTATCCGTTATACACGAAGGAGAATTGACAATTTTAAGCTTTTGGAAATTGCGCAGCATCACTTTTTCAAGATTAGTACTATCCACGCAGAACCAATCAGCTAAGATTGAAGAATATACGGATCTGAAATCATACTGCATGGGTATATTAGCATTCACGTCTACACTGGCGGCGATAGTTGGATTATTGCCTAAAATACCGCCAAATAGACTTGAACCAAACACGAACATCGGTAAAGCTGCACCGTGGTCAGTACCAAAGCTACCATTCGATTTTATACGACGACCAAACTCTGAGAATGTCATACCCAATACGCGTTTATCTATATTTAAAGCCTCAAGGTCGCGTTGGAATGAAAAAATGGCATCATTGAGTGACTTCATTAGATTAGCATGGGAGCCTATTGAATGGTCATTCTGATCTACTTGAAGCGAATGCGTATCAAATCCTCCTATTGTAACCATGTAAACACGGGTTTTTAAGCCGCCTTTTATCAATCGTGCAATGGATTTTAATTGATTAGCGAGACCGTTATTGCTTGGGTAAACAGTAGCACTATTGTTTCCCTTGCTGTATGCTGTAGAAATAGCAGTACCATATTTATCAGATTGTTTGGCAACTAATCGAATATAAGATAACTCCTTCCCAGCTTTTCCAGTAACACCAGGGTCACCAATATCACTAAAACTGTAGAGGTTGGTTAAATCAGGATAAGAAACTGCCATAGGACCGGATAGACCCATAAATGATAATGTCATATCGCCTACTTGAATCGCTAAAGGGTCAGGCATTACAGAATTGGGATAACCTTCTGGATAAGCTGGATACTCATTCATCATGTAGCGACCCACCCAACCAGTATAAATATCTTCATTGTAAGCAGATGCACTCATCCAAATATCTGTCGAGCGAAAGTGCGAAAAATTCTGGTTGGGGTAGCCAACCGACTGAATTACTTTTACTTTACCCTCATTATAAAGAGTAGCAACTCCTCCCAACGCAGGGTGTAAACCCGTAGCAGTCACTCCATTCAGTTTAGCTACTTGCGATTCATTAATTAAAATATTAGAACGGGCAGCTGCAAGGTTGCCGTATTGATCAAGAGGAATGACCATGTTTAATCCATCATTGCCGCCACTTAATCTGATTATGACAAGGACATGGTTCGTTTCCACTGCTGCATTAGTGAGCATTCGCATCCACGGAGAGTCCATTGCTCCCAAGTCATTATCTTTTCCAAAAAAGGACGGCATAAAGGCACTAACAGCCGATTTTTGTAGAAAATCTCTTCTTTTCATTGTTTTTATATTGAAAAAGCCAATTAATTGACTAACCAGCTTACCTTTTTTAAAAATAGTTTTTCATCATTACACCCCCTCAGTACCGAGTCTCGGAATGTCCTTTTTAAAAGGATATTTTAAGGGAATATTAAAATAAATCAAGACAAATGGAATTCAGGCTGGTCAACAATAAATTTATAAAAAGTCTGTAAGCGCGTATTGACTGTAGCAGTACTGGTTGTGGTAGGAGTGTTTTTATAAGCATTCCAAGCATCTGACCAATAATAATCGCTTGATTGACCTGATAACAATATGTTTTTTATATAATTTTTAAACTTAGTTGTAACCGGGACACGATATATTAATTCAACAACTGCATCAATCAATTTGTTAGGGTCGGCAGCATCAGCACCAAATTGGTCAGTAAATTTTAACACATCAATCACTAATTTTTTACTATTTCCTAAACTAACACCATTGGTAGTGAGGTATCTATCTACATAACTAACTCGTTTCGGTAAGCTATCAGTATTTATCCAATACTCATGAAACACAGGGAATTGGTAATATGCGGGCCAACCAGCTACATTCGGGGGATTACCCAGATGCTGTCCTTGTATGGACGCTCCATTTCCAATTACATTCCAAGCACTATATTGCTCTACGTAACTCAAAGCAGGTGGAATATCCATTTTAAATTCACGAACCATCCCTACAACATAGTCAATTGGGCTTTTTATGAAACAGCCCTTATTAGCAGCATCAAAAAAGTGTTCACTTGTTAATAAAGCTTTTAAAGCAGGCTTAATGTCGTAATTAGCCTGTCTCAAAATATCGGCTAAAGGGGTAATAACGTTTGTTTCAATATCTGCATCTATCTCATAATACACAAAATAAGTATATAGTTTACGAGCTATAAACTTAGCTGCTTCTGTAGTAGCGAAAAGCATTGTCAGCATTTCCTCAAATTCAGCTTTCGCATCTGCTTCTGTATTTGTGGTCTTGCCAGTAACAACTTTGTTGCCATAAAATGCCGAAAACTGTTTAGCTGTAGTATCATGTGAAGAAGCGCTAAAATAAGTTTCCCATGCCCATTTACCTGAACCTACTGGAGTTTCGACCTGCCTAACCCGCCATCCTGTTAATAATTTTGCTCCCGCTTTTACATCGGCTTCAGTGTAAAGAGATTGAGGCCCTTTACCCACCGTAAATAATTCTTGAAGCTCGCGTGAATAGTTTTCATCAGGAGCCGTTTTACTATTTACATAACCATTGAGGTAGCGTAACATTTGAGGATTGAAAGTCATAGCTCTTACAAAATCCTTAAAATTACCCAAAGCAAATTTACGGAGTAAAGCCGCGTAATCATAGCCCAATATAGCAGCTGTATCAATATTTTCGGTAGCAAAATGATTGTGCCAGAAAAGAACCATTTTTTCAAAAACGGAACGCTCTTGATTTATCATATTGCCTATCCACCATGACCTCAGGGAAGAACGTCTTTCACCATTGAAATTACCGTTTTCTTGAGCAGTTACCCATGTCGAGCCTAATGTCACGCCATCTGTAGTACCATCCGACTTAGTATAATTTCTAATAGGAGGAGCAGGCTCTACACTCGGTGCAGATAAGAGGGTATTAACAACCTCAGCCAGCGTTTTACTGTTAAAAGAATCAATGTCAGCTTTGGTAGCACCGAACATTGTCCGCTTGAGCAGATGAATCAGTTTGTCCTTATCAAATGTACCAGAATATGGTGTCAAACCCGAAAGTACTATTGGGCGACGGGACATCTGAGCAGTCGTTGTAGAATTCATTGACAGTCAGTTTTTTATAGTTTAAAAATGAGTTTAACGTATTTTAAAATAGATATAGCAGGGTGAATGTAATCGTTTATGTGAGTTTGGGAAATAGAACTGGAATCAATTAGTATAAGACCGAATAAAGTTTGAAAGGTTTAATTATAGTAAGATTTTATTTTTCGTTTAAACGCTGCTTGCGTTTAAAATTTTATTAAATCCTAAATTTTAACAAATTTAATATTCTATTTTAAATAAATGCCAAAAACGGAAAAAAATTAATCTTGCGCCAAATCTGGAAAAAATGCATCTTCAATGTGTTCGATTTGAGCTTCCTTACCCCCCCTCAGTATAACGCTGATAATATCGAATCGAATCGCCCACTCGTGTTTTATAGTATCCATATATCCAATGGCTGCTTTAATCATTTGTCGGCGTTTGGTGGTATTGACAGCATCTTCAGGGCGTTGAAAAATATCATCTGAGCGGGTTTTGACTTCCACAAAAACCAATGTTTTACCCTCCATTGCAATAATATCTAACTCCGCTCTACGGAATCGCCAATTTCGTTCCAATATTTCGAACCCTTCATCTACAAGATAAACAACAGCCATATTTTCACCTCGCAAACCCAATTCATTGTGTTTTCCCATTGTATAATTTTGTGCTTAAAAATACGAAAAAAGCTCTAATACTGAGGGGTATTAAAGCTTTTTTATGAAAATGGGTATTATCTACCTATTTATTGCTTTTTTAAAATTTAAATTCCAAACACCATAATCACATTATCTGCCGGCGTGAATCAATAAAACAGAAATATCGGATGGTGAAACGCCCGAAATACGGCTGGCTTGACCCAAAGTCCGCGGTTTTACTTTCGTTAACTTTGTGCGAGCTTCCATCGAGAGTGAAGGCATTTTATGATAATCAAAATGATCGCCCAATTGCATGTCTTCTAAGCGGTGCATTTTATCCGCCATTTCTTTTTCTTTCACGATATAACTTTCATATTTCATCGTAATTTCTGCACCCTCAATGGTTTCACTATCATATTGTTTCAAGAACTCATCCAATTGAGGAATGGCTTTGCGCAACCCCTCAGTATTTACTTGTGGACGAAGCAATATTTTATGCAACTTTACGCGCTGATCAATCGCAGGAGAGCCATTCGCTTCCAAGAAACCATTGATAGCATCGGGACCCACAGCCATTTCTTTCATGAATGTTTCGATAGCTTTTTCGCCGGCTACTTTCGCTTGCACCCGAGCCATCCGCTCATCCATGTGGTGCATACCTATTTTCTCAGCAATCGGTGAAAGGCGTACATCTGCATTATCTTGACGCAATAAAATACGGTATTCCGCACGGCTCGTGAACATTCGGTAAGGCTCTTCAGTCCCTTTAGTGATCAGGTCATCTATTAAAACGCCGATATAGGCATCCGACCGCTTTAAAATAAAAGGTGCTTCCTCTTTTATGGCTAAATGAGCATTAATACCCGCCATTAAACCTTGACAAGCCGCTTCTTCGTAGCCTGTAGTACCATTTATTTGACCCGCAAAGAATAGATTTTTAACCAAACGTGTCTCTAAAGACAATTCTAATTG
>JANMYC010001268.1:0-2215 GCA_031381715.1 Saprospiraceae bacterium | reverse complement strand
GTCTATCATCTTCAAACATAATGGCACTTATCATCATTATCATGCTTAGGGTTTTGTAACAAATTTCGGTTATAGGTTTTGCATGGTGTATCCCCAGATTAGGGGAGGATTTTTTGAATTAGGATTGGTGGGATTTTGAAGGATTTAATAGGATTTTTACAATTTTTTAACAAAACTGATGCAAATACCGCTTGAGAATCCTATTAAATCCTTCAAATCCCACCAATCCTAATTCAAATAAATAAGCTATAATTCAGGTATCAACATCGTAATCACCGTTCCTACTGAGGGGGTGCTTTTAATATCAAACTCAATAAAACTTTCGGCGGCTCGGCGGCGGTAATTTTTCAAGCCATTACCTTCATAATTTTCGGCTATGTCAAATCCCTTACCGTTGTCTTCTAAGGTCAATAAAATACCATGTTTTTCTCGTTTCATGGTGATTGTAGTTTTGGTAGCTTCCGAGTGTTTAGCTATATTATTCACGGCTTCTTTGAAAATCAGATAGACGTTTTGGCGTTGTTCCATACTGATTTTGAAGGGTTTGGTCATATCCACTTGGTTATCAATGGTGCAGAGAATGTCTTGATCTTGCAATATTTGGTAAGCAAAATTGTTCATGCGCTCAAAAACCTTTTCAAACGAATCATTATCGGGATTGATAGACCATACAGTATCTCGCAGATTGCGGTTCGTTTCGTCGGTGGTGACTTTCATGCGCTCTAAGTTTTCAGCAACTATCGAATCTTTTTCTCCCAATCTGCGCTGAATAGTGCGGATAGAAATACCAATACTACTCAAAGTCGCGCCCACTTCATCATGCAAATCAGCGGCAATATGATTGCGGATAGTTTGAAGTTTTAGTTTTTGACGCAAATTATAGATATTCCAAAAATAAGTAATCGCGCCCACCAACAGCAAACCATAAAGCAATAACGAAGGAACAAACCAAGCTTCTTCGGCGAGTGTCGCTTCCACGGTTATCGTCAATTTATCATGGATGGTGGTATCCGAATTTTCAAAAATATCGAAAACATACTGCCCACCTTTCAGATTCGTATAACGAGTCATTTTATACGCCGTATTTTTCCATTTTTTATCGTAGTTGTGGAGAATATATTGAAAAGACACCGCAGAATCCCCTTTATTGAGCTTATTGAACTCAATTATCAAATCATCTTCTAAAGCCGATAATTTCACTTTATTTGATGAGTCAATCACATAAGGAATACCATTGACTGTAACGTGTTGGATTATAGTCCATTTCTTATTGTCTGCTTGTAAAAAAAGTGGGATTAGTAAAAATGTGAACAGGGTGGTAAGTAGTGGTCTCATTGAGTTTTCATCTAAGGTGTCGCTTTGTACGTTTTTCGCTTTATGGTGTTAACATTGTATTCTGTCTTTGTATCAAAGTAGTTGTAGATTATTGTTATAGGCAACTGCTTGTTGTTTTCGAGTTAAAAATAATGTTTTAATTAAATAATTCCTATTTTTTATTTAAAAAAGTTAAAAAAAAGGCACTCATCTCCAAAATGTTAACATTCTGGTAACGAGTGCCTTTAAAAATGCGGAAAGTGGGTGTTTAAAACCAATATTTTAAAACAAATCTTTTAAAATATCACTATCCACCAAATTCGGTAATGTCACTTTCAAGTTCGGATTTTCTGCCATCGCCCTTTTTATGGCTTCCATTGCGCCCTCATTGCGCGCCCATGAACGGCGTGCAATACCATTATTCACATCCCAAAACAACATGGATTTTAAACGCCTATCAGCATCCGCAGAACCATCCAGCACCATCCCAAAACCACCATTGATGACCTCACCCCAACCAACGCCACCACCATTGTGCAAACTCACCCACGTAGCCCCTCTGAACGCATCGCCCACAAAATTATGCACCGCCATATCCGCTGTAAAACGAGAGCCGTCATATATATTCGACGTTTCACGATAAGGCGAATCCGTGCCACTCACATCGTGGTGGTCGCGCCCCAAGACAATGGGCGCACTGATATACCCCTCAGTAATTGCCTTATTAAAAGCCTCCGCAATCTTAATCCGCCCCACCGAATCAGCGTATAAAATACGGGCTTTTGAACCCACAATCGGAATGTTTTTATCCGCATTTTCAATCCATAACAAATTGTCTTTCAATTGATAGAGCACAGGAATCACACCTCCAACAACTGTCATCTATCCTCTCATATCGTCA
>JANMYC010001240.1:0-1945 GCA_031381715.1 Saprospiraceae bacterium | reverse complement strand
TGATTTCTGAGTTCCGGAAATGATTCAAAAAGGGGTTTACCTACAATATCGCTACTTTTCCCAAGTATTTGTAGATAAAAATCATTGGCAAATTCTAAAGTGTATTCCTTACCTCTAAAAATGCAAATAGCCACGGGTGTCTGCATCAATATGCTGTAAACATCCATCGCCGGTAAAATTTTATTCAATGGTATTTCTTCAGCTTTAGCCTTCTCCATTTTGTTCATTTAGAATATGTTTAGTACAAACTTGGGTTACTACCCCCTCAGTATCATTGCCTTCAAAATCTCGAATGAGCGTACTTTTGTGATATTTGTTGAATAATTGAAATTTTTTACACTAATCCAGATAGGATAGTCGTGCTGTGTGCGCTGCCAATATCTTCTATTGGATTGCGTTTTTTATCTTTCAATTGTTTAAAATGGGAGGGAGAAAGTCCAGTAACTTTTTTAAATTGATTGGATAAATGGGCAACACTGCTATAATTCATTTTCCATGCTATTTCTGTAATGTTCAATTCACCATAAATAATCAGTTCTTTTATCCTTTCAACTTTATGCGAGATGATAAATTGCTCAATAGTCGTTCCTTGCACTTCCGAGAATAAATTAGACATATAAGTATAATCGTGGTGCAATTTTTCACTTAAAAAATCGGAGAAATTGGTTTTAGGCACCTCGTCCACGTGATGTACCATTTCGACTATGACATTTTTAATTTTTTCAATTAAAATACCCCTTTTATCATCCATCAACTCCAGCCCAATATCAATCAATGCTATTTTTAGGTATTCCTTCTGTTGGGGAGTCATATCTTCCATAATCTCTACTTCTCCCAAATCAACGACTATAAAATGAAGCCCCAGTTTCTTCAATTCTTCCTTCACCATCATTTTGCAACGGGTGCTGATCATGTATTTTATATATAATTTCAAAGTGTATTTTTTTGATTCTGTTTTATTTGAACAAAGGTGACTCACTTTGCACGATTAAACATTACACAATTGCAGAAATAACTTACATAATTCACTGATTTCATATTTAAAAATACAAAAAAAAATACAAAAAGCCCCTTTTAATTAGCGGAACCCTACCCCCTCAGTATAAATGTTATTTTTTATACTGCGGAGAGGGAATCTTTGCTAACTAAAAGGGGCAATCGCCGTTTGAGAAATTTTAAAATCCGAATACTCGGCATCCCAAAGTGCGTTCACAACCTAAAGCAGAAATTTCTATTAAAATTTATAACCTAAGGAAACTTGACCGACTGCATTTTTTCCACTGCCTAAAAGCAGTCGTGCATTGTCTTCAGTCACATCTATAAATCCTTGATTGTATCTCACGCCTATCATCATATTACTAAAATTATAACTCAAGCCTCCAGTAAGACCCACGTCAAACTTTTTAAAAGCATCAACGACAATTTTATTGTCATTATATGCCGTATAATCCGGTGTCGAAATCAAATAAGATGCAAACGGACCCACCTGCAAATCAAAGGCACTCATCTTAAAAGCGATTGGTAAAAATAAATCCACGTAGTTCATGTTCAGTGTTTGGCGTTCAGTTGCGGGCTTAAAAGCAGCACCTTTTACTGAGTAGCTCAACTCGGGCTGAACTGATATAAAATCGGACGCAACCGGCACATTAGCAAAGAAACCCGCGTGAAAACCATATCGCTCACTTTTATTGGGCAAATTGTTGAATGAAATATTGGCAGCGTTTAAGCCCGCACGGATACCGAATCTTGCTTGCGCTTGTGTGACGGATGGCATCAAAATCATGAGTGCAGTTGCCATCATTACGGCAACAATTGAATTAATCGTTTTCATAAAATTTTATTTTTTAATTGTTAAACAAGGGATTAAGGAGTGTCGTCTGTTATGGGTATGTTTTGTTAAAATACCTCAACAATCCTTTTATTATTATTGTCCGACCTCTTTTTT
>JANMYC010001207.1:0-2437 GCA_031381715.1 Saprospiraceae bacterium | reverse complement strand
TCTATTTTTGGCAATTTTTCATCAAAATCAGTTTCAAAACCCACATTAAAAGACTTGTCTTTGGCTCTCAATCCATGATATGAAAGCCGCAAATATTCTTCTGCCAATTTATTGATGTCCGTTAATTCTTTCGCACCCGTACTGGCGCGGGAGTGTTCCAACATGCCTTTAACAATATTGCTGGCGCGTCTGCCGTGGTGGTTAATTTTTTCTTGATTTTGACTTAAATCAACAAATAATTCTTCTACATAAACTTCATCTTTATCAAGTCTTTTGAGTTCATCTTTTAAATCTTTGACCAAGTCCACGCTCAAGTCCGAGAAATTATTGACAAAATTCAGGGGATTTTTAATTTCGTGGGCGATACCAGCGGTGAGTTCGCCGAGTGAAGCGAGTTTTTCGGATTGAATCAGTTGGGTTTGGGTGGCTTTAAGAATGTCGAGCGAAGTCTCCAATTCGGTTGTTCGTTCGTGAACTTTTACTTCTAAAACTTTATTCTGTTCGCGAACCAAGCGTTCATTTTCCTCTAACCGTTGAAAAGCTAAGGCTTGCGCTTGGGCGGATTCCTCCCGATAAATATTGATACGATTGGCTAATGCAAAAGATAAAAACAGGTTTTCGAAACACGCACCGATCATAGAAGCATTGAATGTCACGAAGTTGTAAGGCAACCAGCCGACAAAAATCAACAAAGTAGTAATCGAACCCGACAGAAAAAAGACCCAGGCAAGGACAAAATATTTCGCACTTTTATTGCCTTGATAATAGGCAGAAACACCCGCACTAAACAAAACAAAAGCCGAAATAGCAATAAATATTTGCAAAAAATTGTTCGTGAGGGGTTGAATATCTAAATATTCTATCGGTATCAAAATGAGGATTAAAGTAAACATGACCTGCATAACCTTATACAATCGCGGTGTCACTTGTTTTGAGTTCAAAAAACGAAAAGAAAATAAGGCAGCACTAAGGGCGAATAATTGAATCCCCAAAAAACGATTGAAAAAGGGATAATCCGACCAAACAAAGAACCATAAACCATTGAGATGGGAGTATGTCCAGATACCCGCCACCACGTAAAGGCAATAGTATAAATACAAACGGTCTCTGACAAGGAAGTAAATAAAGAGATTATATAAACACATTGCCAAAAAAATGCCCAAAGTCAAACCTTTAAAAATATCGCGTTTGTAGGTCATATCCATCAAGGGTTGTAATGTGGACAAGTTGACAGGCAAATAAAAACTTGAATGGGTTTTGACTTTTATGTAAATGAGGGCTGGTTGTGTCCCAATTTTAAGAACAGCATTGCCCCTTTGGAGGTAGCGGTTTGAAAAAGAGGCATTAAACGAACCGCCCTGCTGAACCGTTTGTTGCCCTGTTTCATCAATTATTAGAAGTTCAATATGCTGCAATTCATTGTTTTCAAAAGAAAGAAATAGCGGTTCAGTAGTTTGATTTTTAATATAGAGTTTTACACTAATACTGGCAGTTGTATTGCCAAAATTCATAACAGCCGTCTTACTTTTTTGAAAAGCCGTATTGGGTAGTGCTTGTACTTGCGCCCATGTAAGGCTGTCTTTAGCATCAACGTGAAAACGGGCATATTGCCCAATATCTATTACAGGCTGATTTTGGCTATAAAAAAGGGTGTCTTGCGCTTTTATACTGAGGGGGTATAAAAACAACAGAAGATTGACAATAAAGATTTTAGATAAAAAAAGGAAATGATTGTCAAGTTTGTTTTTCATATATCGCATAATTAAATCTATTTTGTAATGTCAGAATCGCTACATAAATATAGTACCATTAAAAAATGAAAAAATAACATATATGCATGAATTGATTAAACCAGAGGTTGAAATAGCTAAATCAACCGTTGAATAAACTGAATAAGTGGGAGCAACAAATCTGGTTTTAGGCAAAAAAAACTAAATTAACCAATTGGCACTCGGACAATAAATTCAGTACCGACTCCCTCAGTAGATTCAACATCCAAAGTACCTCCATGCCCTTTTGTTACAATGTCATAACTCAAAGACAGTCCCAAACCTGTGCCTTCACCTGATGGTTTGGTAGAAAAAAATGGTTGAAAAATTTTAGCTCTAACGCTTTCGGGCATACCTGTTCCGTTGTCTTTTACTTTGATAATGATTTGATTATCAAGCTGTTGAGTACTTACAAATACTGAGGGGGTATAAGTTTCGGAAAGTTTGGAACTTTCGGAAAGTTGTTTACGCTGATAAACAGCATAAAACGCATTGTTTAATAAATTCAATAAAACCCGCCCCATATCTTGTGGAATGACTTCAATTTTAGGCAAATTTTCATCAAAATTGGTCTTAAAATCAGCATTAAATGACTTATCTTTTGCTCTTAAACCGTGATAGCTTAATCTTAAATATTCATCTGCTAATTTATTAATATCCACCCATTC
>JANMYC010001201.1:0-2825 GCA_031381715.1 Saprospiraceae bacterium | reverse complement strand
TAAAAGCAGGTTTTACGACTGTCAGAGACCTCGGTACTGAGGGGGCAGACTACGATGATGTGGGTTTGAAAAAAGCGATTGAAAAAGGGGTGATCAAGGGGCCTCGCATGATTATTGCCACGCGCGCCTTGATTGCTACGGGCAGTTATGCGCCCAAAGGTTTTAGTCCAGATATTACAGTGCCGCAAGGGGCAGAGGAAGCGGATGGCGTGGATAATTTGACCGTTGCCGTGCGCCGCCAAATAGGGAAAGGGGCTGATGTAATAAAAATATACGCCGATTATCGCTGGGGTTGGACGGGCGAATCCCGACCTACTTACACCATTGACGAAATTAAGCGCATTGTGGAAGTGGCGGCGAGCAGTGGTCGGGCAACAGTGGCACATGCAGGCACGGCTGAGGGGATGCGCCGTGCGATATTGGGTGGCTGCGAAACGCTTGAACATGGCGATGCAGGCACACCCGAAATTTTTAAATTAATGGCTTCCAATAATGTCTGTCTTTGCCCAACACTGGCGGCGGGGGACGCTATAAGTCAATATCGTGGTTGGAAAAAGGGTATTGAACCTGAGCCTGACCGCATTAAAGCCAAAAGAGTGACTTTCAAACAGGCTTTGGATGCGGGGGTGAAAATCTGCGCGGGCGGCGACGTGGGCGTCTTTCCGCACGGCGACAATGCTCGTGAGTTGGAAATGATGGTAGATTATGGCATGAAACCGCTTGATGTTTTGAAATCAGCTACGAGTATCAACGCCGATGTTTTTCACATGGGTGATAAAATTGGGCGGCTTAAAAAAGGACTTTTAGCGGATATTATTGCTGTGGAAGGGAATCCTGTTTTGAATATAAAAGATATTCGGAAAGTGGTTCTGGTTCTGAAGGATGGGAAGCAATAATTGATAAAGAAGTTTGATAGTCCATACCCCTCAGTATTTTTCAAAAAAAATTAAAAATACTGAGGGGTATTCTTTTTAATTTCCAAAAAGAGTATATCTTTGCACCGCTTTTGAAGAAAAGTACATTTTTAATTGCAATAATTAACACAATGCGGGTGTGGCGAAATTGGTAGACGCACTAGACTTAGGATCTAGCGCTGCAAGGCATGGGGGTTCGAGTCCCTCCACCCGCACATCAAAGTATCATCATCAAGAATGCTCAATGATTCAATGCTTAATTTTCAATAATCCACAATAATATTGATAATTGAACACAAATCATTGAGCATTTCTTTTTGTATTAAAACGGTGATTATCAACGTTTTATATTATCTTCATTTTTTAACAATTCATAGAAATGCCTAACGTTGTCAGAACTGATATTGATGCCTTAAATGCTGTCATTACGGTGACTCTTCCAAAGGAAGAATATCTTGATAAAGTCCAAAAGGATATAAAAAAATATACTCAAAAAGCTGCCATGAAGGGTTTCCGTCCCGGAAAAACGCCCGCAACTTTAGTGAAAAGAATGTACGGAACGCAGTTCCTCATGGATGCGGTGAACGAAAAAGTACAAGAAGCGGTCAGTGATTATCTTCAAAAAGATACTTTTGACATGCTTGGTCAGCCGATTCCTTCTTTGGAGCAAGATAAATTTGATTTGGATTTAAAAAATCCGCAAGATTTAACTTTCAAATTTGACGTGGGTTTGGCGCCTCAGTTCGAGATTACAGGTTTGGCGGGTGCAGAATACCAGCGCTATGCCATCGAATTGGGTGATCAATTGGTCGATGATGAGTACGAAAAAGCGACTCAAAAGAATGTGACAAATGTAGAAGTGGACGGTCAAGTTCAAGAGAATGATGTCATTACGTTGGCTTTGAAAGAAGTGGGTGGCGCCTTAGAAAACGAAATGAGCGTTTCTATTAATTGGATGACAGAAGATATGAAATCTGTCTTTTTAACGCAATCAAAAGGCGATACTGTTCAGTTTAATATTTTTCAATTAGAAAAAGAGACGTCCCCTCAGTATGTCCGCAAGTATTTCTTAGGTTTGGAAGATACAGACGAGCGTGCAGTGGGCGAAAATTTTGATGGTACAATTACTAAAATAATGAGGGCATCAACGGAAGCACCTAACGAAGAGTTTTTCCAAAAGACTTTTGGTGTTTCAACAGAGGCAGAAGCGCGTGAGCAAATTGCAAAGGCGTTGGGTGCTAATTATGAAAATCAAGCGGACTCATTGATGTATCGCGATATTCAAGACCGTTTATTGGATGAAACGGCTATTGAATTGCCTGATGGGTTCATGAAACGTTGGTTGAAAACACAAAATGAGCGCAATACAGAAGAATTGATTGAGCGTGATTATAAAAGATTTTCAAATAATCTCCGTTGGTCACTCATTCGCAGCAAAATTTTGAAAGATGCCAATGTGGAAATTTCGGACGAGGATTTGAGAGAGTTTTATGCGAATAAAATAAGAGGCTATTTCGGTGGTATGCCCATCGATGATGCTTTTATTGATAGTTTAGTAGATAAAGTGTTGAAAGATGAAAAACAATTCGGAGAACTTTACGAAGAAGTATTGACTGAAAAGCTGTTTTCGACAATCAAATCTGTCATTAAAGTAACAGACAAGCCCATTTCAGTAGATGAATTTAATAGCGTACTTGCAGCGGCTCGTTTTGATGCGGCTAAAGATAGAGGAGAGATTGCCGAAGAAGCGCAAGTGGAAGAAGTTGAAGCTGAATAAATAGTAATTACTTAGCGATATAGTCGCTTATGCTCCGTTTAGCCACTGATTTTACAGATATTGACTGATTTTATACTGATTTACAAGTGATTTTTTTAAAAATCAGTGTGAAATCAGTCGGTTTCAGTGTAATC
>JANMYC010001149.1:0-2495 GCA_031381715.1 Saprospiraceae bacterium | reverse complement strand
CGTTATTTATTCGCAGAAATCAACGGTAGTGGAGACATAATATACGTAGGCAATCCAAGAGTAGATGCTTATAGAACTGGCTCCGGAACGATAAGAAGGAGGTAAAAACCTAAAAATACTGAGGGGGTAGGCAGCAATGCTTTATTTTAATTTTTATCATTAAAAAATAGAATAAGGCATTTTAAAACCCTACATAAAATTTATTTAGCCACGAATTAACGAATTACACCAATTTAGATGTTGACTTATTTAATCTAATTTCACTAATTGAATTGCCCTTAAGGGCAATTTCGTTTAATTCGATAAAATTTTCGACATCTAAATTAGCGATCCCGAGTTCTCGGGACGTGGCTAAAAAAAATTATGTAGGGTTTCAAATAAGGCATTGACTTTTAAATCAACTTACGCAGTTTAATTTTTTTAACTATTTTTTTTCCATCTCTGCGGATAACCAATCTGACAGTTTTACCTGCTTTTGCTTGCATTTTTCTATTAATTGCGCCTAAAGAATAGAGGTGAGTAGGTACTCTGTTGATAGTGACTATTTCGTCCCCTCGCATGAGCCCAACATCTTCGGAAGGCGTATTAGGAAGAACGCCATTAACCGTAAACTTGTTAAGCCCAGTTCCGCCAGCGACGATAATTAAGCCTCTTTTATCATATTCAAAGGATTCTTTGAAATATTTATTGGGTTTGAAATAGGCTTTATCGGCATTAAAATCAATGATAAAAGTGAAGCGACTCAATATTTCCCCTCCAACCAATCCGTTGCGGCGCATGATATTAGCGGAGTCAGCAAGGGAATTGAGTTCTTGAAAATGACTGATAATATTACCTAAAGTAGATTTGGCGACGTCCAGAGTACGCACGCGTCCCATAAAGCCTTCAATTTCTCCCCCGAGCCCATTTCCAATATTGCCTTTTAAAACATGCTCAGGCATGACTAATCCAGGAGTAGAGTAAGTATGTAGAAGCAGAGCTAAAGATGCACCAGTATCGAGCAATAATTTTAATGAAATGGTTGAATCACTGCTGATTTGAGCATTTGTGGTGATATATGGCTTACTTCTTATGAGTTGGATGGGTTGTTCTTCATAATTTCGATGGTCTGACTCCTTAAATACTGAGGGGGTATAGACAGTGATAATTTGCTTAATATAATCGAATTTCACTACGTGTCCTTTGAAAACTTCTGCCCCAATAATACCTTGGATTTCGAGACCTGCATATTCGTCGAATTTAAAATAATCTTCATTAAGTACGAGGATATCTTTTTGGAGAGAAAGATTCGGTAGCCCCAACTGAATTTTTCGAGCGATATATGCTTTTATTTCAGTTTTCATATCAGTGCCCATTATCGTTATTTCACGGTCATAAGTCACTCTTAAAAGGTCTGATATTTCTTTTTTAATTAGAATAGTATGTTCAGCTCCAGTATCAATAATGAAACGAAGGGGGAATAAGCCTTGAAAAAGGACTTTAACTATAATGAAGTTATCTTGTCGTTCGAAGGGGATTTCGATTTTCTTAGCCCCTTTCAGCATTGAAAAACCCGGAATTTGGGTGTAAACATACAAGGGTGAGAAGAAGAAGGAAATGAAAATTGTAAGGAGGCAATTTCTAAGCATACCGATTAAAATGAGATAGTGAAAAATATTATAATAGGACTACGTATGCAAAATAGATAAGGTGTTAGTAAAGTTACAAAATTTTATTCACAATAAGTTCCTTTTGTATTCCTTCAAAGGAAATATTATTCTGTTTGAAAGATTCTTGTAAAAAAAAATGCTAAGTGTTTTTTGATTTTACGAACATATTTATAACTTTACCACAGAATTAGTGTTTTTGCAACACATACCCATTTTAATGGATTAAAATAAGAGATTATGTTAACTAATTTTTATTAAAAAGAGTTAATATTGAGATATTTTAGGTAAAAAAGTTGCAAAGAGATTAATCATTAAAGAATGTATGAATTTTAAAGATTGCTCCATCCATGTAGTGTTTTAGAACCAAATTAATGTAATTAAGATTTTCTGAATAACATAATAGTTTTATAACAATTCTTTTATTAATTAAACAACAAGAATGTATGAAAATTAAGGTCAACTTCAAGAGCCTTATGCTGCTGGCTTTGTTCACAGCATTGAGCAGTTTTGCGTTCTCTCAAAAAACCATTACTGGTTTAATCAGAGATGCAGAATCAAATGAATCTCTAGTTGGTGCTTCTGTGATTGTCACGGGCACTAGCAAAGGTACATTAACCGATGTTGATGGTAAGTACGAACTCCAAGTTCCGAATGATGCCACAACACTTACCGTTTCATTTACGGGTTATGCCAGCTTAACTGTGCCTATCACTGGAAATGTAGTAAATGTAGATTTGAAAGGCGGGTCAATACTTGATGCCGTAGTAGTTGTAGGTTATGGTACCTTGAAATCTAAAGAGGTAACAAGTTCTATCACTTCAGTAAAAAATGAAGATTTCAACAAAG
>JANMYC010001121.1:0-2784 GCA_031381715.1 Saprospiraceae bacterium | reverse complement strand
GTTTGATGCGTTTAATCAAAATCATTACAGCTTTTACAATTGGACATTCTATAACTTTATTGGCAGGAGCGATGAATTGGCTGCGTTTACCCACGCAACCGATTGAAATATTAATTGCATTTTCTATTTTAATATCGGCGATTCACGCCATTCGCCCCATTTTTTCGGGAAAAGAAGCGGTTGTTGCGGCAGGATTTGGGCTTATTCACGGTTTAGCTTTTGCCAGCACTTTATCCGATTTGCATTTAGAAAGCGGTCAAATGGCGTTAAGTATCTTGGGCTTCAATATCGGTATCGAATTGATGCAATTGATGATTATGGCTTTAATTATTCCTTCATTAATTGTCCTAAGTAAAACAGAATGGTACGCTGTTGTCAGAATGACAGGAGCTAATTTTGCGGCAGTTGCAGCGATTGCATGGATATTTGAACGGATTTCGGGCAAATCAAATCTAATAACAGAAGGTGTTGCCATCGTTGCAACTTATGGAATTTGGGTAGTCGGGGCTTTGTTTTTTGCGGCTGTGATAAGTCATTTCAAAGGAAAAATAGCTTAGAAGAACGATGTTATGATTACTATCTATAAATTTGTCGAGGGTATTACCCCCTCAGTAAAATAATTCACAATGAATAAATTTTATATTATCTTGACTGCAAGCCTATTACATACAATTGTGGCTTGTCAGCAACCCAAAGCAAATACGCAAGTTGTTCAAAATAAATGGACGGACGTTGCCTACGCAACAACATCGGCGGCTCAAAAATTGGACATTTATCTGCCCAATGAAAAACAAGAAAAATACCCCGTCATTATCCACATTCACGGTGGGGCATTTATGTTTGGCGACAAAGCCGACAAGCAATTAACACCCATTTTGGAAGCCTTAAAAAGTGGCTACGCCGTTGTGTCCATCAATTACCGATTGAGTGGCGAGGCTAAATTCCCAGCTCAAATCCAAGATGTTAAAGCTGCCATTCGTTTTATACGTGCCAATGCGGAAACTTATAAACTGAAAACCGATAAAATTGCGCTTTGGGGTGGTTCGGCAGGTGGACATTTGTCTTCTTTGGCGGGTGTATCGGGCGATGTTAAGGAATTAGAGGATTTGACTTTGGGCAATCCCACGCAATCAAGCCGTGTACAAGCGGTTGTGGATTTGTTTGGTCCAATTAATTTTTTGACAATGGATACGCATTTCAAAGAAAGCGGCAAAGGCAAACAAGACCACAATGATGCGACTTCACCTGAATCAAAATTATGGGGAAAAGCGATTCAAGAAATTCCCGATTCCGTGAAAAAGGCGAATCCAGAAACCTATATTTCAGCCGACGATGCCGTTTTTTTTATTCAACACGGGACAATTGATAAACTTGTACCGACACAGCAATCTATTCAATTTGCAGAAAAATTGACGGCTATTTTAGGAAAAGATAAAGTAAGCATAGAGCTTTTAGAAGGTGCAAATCACGGTGGTCCCCAATTTGAAACGGCTAAAAATTTGAAAAAAGTTATTTTATTTTTAGATAAAAACTTAAAGTAGAGACCCCTCAGTATTTTCAAGTTTCCAGTTGCCTAAATAAAGAAAATCAAAATTCATCAAAATCTATCAAAATGAGCAATATCAATAACAAAATGCGGGTATATCACCGCTACTTAGGCTTTTTCTTATCGGGTATCATGGCGGTTTACGCCATTAGCGGCATTGTATTAATTTTCAGAGAGACCAATTTTTTGAAATCTGAAAAAACAGTTGAAACAAAAGTAGCTCCCGATATTGCAATTGAAGAACTCGGCAAAGCAATAAAAGTGCGGAATTTGAAAGTTACAAAAGAAGAAAATGGCATCGTTTATTTCAAAGAAGGCACGTTCAATAAGGCAACGGGTGTTGCACAAGTAACAAAAAGTGAACTTCCTTACATTTTGGATAAAATGACGCACATGCACAAAGCCACCACGAATGAGCCGTTGTTTGTGCTCAATATTTTCTTTGGTTTGTCGCTGTTTTTTTTCGTTATTTCCTCTTTTTGGATGTTTATGCCACAATCGGATATTTTCAAAAAGGGCATTTATTTTGCCATTGGCGGGATTGTTTTAGCATTGATTTTGATTTTTATTTGATTAGACAACATTAACAAAGAACGTATGGATACTATTTGGGACATTGCCCACCTCGCCCATGTTGAGCTATTAACGCCAAAATTGGACGAAAGTACCCGATTTTTTACCGATATTATGGGTATGAGCATCAGCGACACCAAAGGTGATTCGGTCTATTTACGGGCGTATGATGATTATGAACACCATACTTTAAAATTGACTGCCCACCGACACGCGGGCATTGGACATTATGCATGGCGTTTGCGGAGTGCCGATTTATTAGAAAAAAAAGCTAAATTGATTGAAAAAACGGGTTTAGGCATTGGTTTTACTGAGGGGGACTTCGGACACGGCAAAACGTATCAATTCCGTATGCCAAGCGGTCATTTAACCGAAATTTATTTTGAATCTGAAAAATATCAAGCGACAAGTGAAATGGCTTCAGCTTTGAAAAATACGGCTTCTAAATTTCCCGCAAGAGGGATTAATGTTAGGCGGATTGACCACCTCAATCTTTTAGCTCCCGATGTCGCCGCTTTTCGAGATTTTCAACTCAAATATTTGGGCGGTCGTTTGAGTGAAACCATTATTTTTAATGAAAATGACGTAAAAGGCGCATGGTTTTCGGTCAATTCAAAATCCTATGATTTAGCTGTTACGGGCGACTATGTGGCGGGTATGTCGGG
>JANMYC010001109.1:0-4756 GCA_031381715.1 Saprospiraceae bacterium | reverse complement strand
CTTCAGGAATCATACGCGTTAACATACCTTCGATACCCGATTTCAAAGTCACTGTAGACGAGGGACAACCACTACAGGAACCCTGTAAAATCACGTAAACTGTGCCTTTATCAAAAGCCTTGAACTCGATATTACCACCATCCATTTCCACTGCTGGTTTCACATAAGTATCTATTAACTCCTTGATGCGCTTCACCAAATCAGCATTGTCGCCTTCATACTGAGGGGTATCATTCTGAATGGCAGTCATAGCTTCTGCGAAGCCTTCTTTTAAAATAATACCATCATTTTCAATGAAATTTTTAATAAATTCCTTGATTTTAAGCATTATTTCTGCCCATTCGTAATTGAATTCTTTTGATATAGTTACAAAGTTGTTGCAAATGTATACGCCTTTCACGAACGGCATTTCAAACAGTTCCGCACCGAGTGGCGACCATTCTTTTGCTAATGCTTCTTCGCGGAAATCAGCTGTACCACGATACAACATCCGGTTCGTAACGAATTTCAAAGATTCGGGATTCGGTGTCTGCTCAGTGTATAATAACACTGGCGTTTTCGTAACTGCTTCCATTATTTTATTAAAACTAATGAGTGAATAAAATTTAATCCCTTATTTAGAAAGAATCTACAAAAGTAACGCTTTTAGAGCTTTTATGTTCAATTTTTTTTGAAATAGTGTGATAGATTATTTCAAAAAATCAATATTCCTTTTAAGACCTTCATATTTTGTCCTTTTTACTGCCGATTTTTTAAATATTTCATTAAAAACCTCATTTGTGATTTCCTCCCATTCTATTTTATTCATCTTTAAAAGCTCAGGATGAGGCTCAAATTCAGGTTCATTGTGCTTCTTTGAAAACCGATTCCAAGGACAAACCTCTTGACAAATATCACAACCAAACATCCAGCCTGCCATTTGGTCTTTATACTGAGGGGGTATTATTTCGTCTTTTAATTCGATGGTCAAGTATGAAATACACTTTGAGCCATCCATGATATAGCCATTGGGTGAAATCGCCTCTGTTGGGCAGGCGTCAATGCAACGGGTGCAAGTGCCGCAATAATCTTTTATGGGCGTATCGTACACAAGTTCTAAATCAATAATCAACTCCGAAAGAAAAAAATAAGAACCAGCCTTTGGGTTAATGAGCAAAGTGTTTTTACCAATCCAACCCGTTCCACTTCTTTTGGCCCAATCTCGTTCCAAAACGGGTGCCGAATCCACAAAAACGCGTCCACTTACCTCACCAATTTCATCATTAATAAAATGCAATAATTCTTTCAATTTATCTTTTACTACGTAATGATAATCCTTTCCATAGGCATATTGTGATATTTTAGGCGCCGTAGAATCCGATTGTTTTTCATCATTAAAATAATTATAAGTCAATGAAATAACTGATTTTGCTCCTTCAACTAATTTGGTGGGGTCTATTCTTTTATCAAAATGATTAGCCATATACGACATTTTACCATGTGCTCCTTGATTGAGCCATGCTTCGAGCCGACGAGCTTCCTCATCCATTTGCTCAGCTTTGGCTATCCCCACAAAACCGAAGCCTAAGCGAAACGCCTCTTGACGTATTTTATTAGAATAGCTTTGTTGCATCTCAAATTTTTCCCAAGATACTGAGGGAGGGCAATTTATCAAAATGGAATCGGAACATATCGGCTTCATTCATCGTTTCTTATCTAAAAAATACACAAATTAAGTAATTTTTAAAATGCTTCATCGTTCTAAGTACAGATACTTTAAAACGGATAAAATTTTTTAAATATGAGAATAATACTGGTTTTTGTTTCATTCCTATTTATTTTTAATAGCTGTAGCAGTGTGGATGTTGTAGAAAATAAGGACGAGGCAGGTCGCCTTATCGAACGCTACACTGTTGATAAAAAAAGTAAATTAAAAGATGGCCTTCACGAAGCTTTTTTTATTAGTGGTGGCAAATCAGAAGAATCCAATTATAAAAATGGAGTTTTGAGGGGCGAGCAAATTTTTTATTATGAAAGTGGTCAAATTCAGGAAGTGAGAAACTTTGATAATAATGGGAGCTTTTCGGGAGCATATAAATCTTACCATGAAACAGGCAAATTAAAATCAGAAGGGCAATATGTCAATGGCTCAATGAATGGCAAATGGAAGTATTTTTATAGAACAGGTAATATAAAAGAGATAGTTCATTTTAGGGATAACGTTGAAAATGGGCCTTTCATAGAGTATTATGAAAACGGAAAAATTAGTGCTGAAGGAACTTATGTCAATGAACTGGAGCATGGTGTTTTAAAAAAATATAACGATAAAGGTGAATTGACAGCTCAAATGCAATGCGAAAACGGCGTATGCCACACCGTTTGGAAAAGTGATATGAATAAAGATTCTGTTAAAAAACTATAATATTCCTTACTCAATTCTTCATTTTGCTATATTTGTAAGGTCATAACTTCCGAAGCTATTATACGTCAGCTTCGGAAGTTTTAGTTTTATATACTTAGAAAATAGTTATTTTAATTAAAAAACAATTAACCTGTGGTGAAACGTTTACTTTTTATCCCCCTCAGTATTTTACTCCTTTCTGATGCTTCTGCTCAGATTGCAGGTCAGTATGTTTTCTCTTTTTTAAAACAATTGCCTTCTGCTCGGATGACTGGTTTAAGTGGCAGCCAAATTGCTCTGCGTGATGACGATTTGGCTATGGGTTACCAAAATCCTGCCCATTTGAATCCCTTAATGCACAACAGAATTACCTATAATCAGGATTTCCTTTTAGGGGGTATAAAAACTGGGTATTTAGGTTATGGTTATCATATTGAAAAACTTAAAACCACTTTTCAAGGTGGTATTCAGTTTGTGAGTTACGGGACATTTAAGCAGACAGATGAGTTAGGGAATATCAATGGTGAGTTTAAAGCCAGCGAATATGCCATAACTTTGGGAGCTGGCAGACAGATTAATGAACGACTATCTGTTGGTCTAAATCTTAAATATATTACATCGCAATTGGAAGCCTATCAGTCAACGGGTTTGGCAGCTGATTTATCGGGGGCTTATTGGGATGAAGAAAAAAAATGGGGCGCATCCATTATCTTTAAAAATATGGGTACTCAACTTACTTCTTATACTGAGAGAAAAGAGGATTTGCCCATGGATGTGCAAATCGGGTTCACTAAAAAACTTAAAAAAGCGCCTTTCCGATTTTCGGTACTTCTGCATGATATCAATCGTTGGAATTTACGTTATGACAGCCCGTTAGAAAATGAAACTACTTTATTGGGCGAAGAATCCAAAGGATCCAGTAAACTATCTCAAGAGGTTGACAATCTTTTCAGGCATTTCAATTTTGGGGGTGAACTCCTCATTGGAAAAACCGAAGTGCTTAGGATTAGAGGTGGTTATAATCATCAAATACGTAAAGAGTTGAATATTACCAATGTCCGCAGTCTTTCAGGATTTTCTGTTGGTTTTGGTTTTAAGATTAGCCGTTTTAGGATAGATTATGGATTGGGCAGACAACAC
The DNA here is from genome assembly GCA_031381715.1 of Saprospiraceae bacterium. GTDB lineage: Bacteria > Bacteroidota > Bacteroidia > Chitinophagales > Saprospiraceae > JAAFJT01. The sequence continues at coordinate 1,236 of JANMYC010001109.1, read as the reverse complement.
TTAGCGGGCGGCATGAACCACTTGAGTATTTCGACTCATTTTTCAGAATTTAAGAAGAAGTAGTTTTAAAACAGTCCACATTCAGGACTTGTTTAAAACTATTTCATAATATGCTGTGTAATTACTATTTTTGCTGAAAGCCTTATTGATCATTTTATTGAAAATATGAAACTTTCAGATAAGCCCTTGTGGCTTCGCACAATCCTTCCTTTTGGTATCGGAATAGGTATATTGATTTATCTTATTACAAAATCTGTACTTATGCAGGTCACTTGTGATGAAGCATATACCGTCCAAACCCTTGCGCCACAACCCGTATGGGATTTAATCAAGTATAAAGATTCCTACACAAATAACCATATCTTGAATACGCTTTTGATAAAAGGCTTATTTAGTATGTTTGGGATGAATCATTCCCTTGCCAGAGTGCCGAATATTTTAGCCTTTATTGTCTATTTTATTTACTGTTATTTGTTTTCGAAAAGGTACATCAAAGAGAATTGGGTCAGCTTTATGTTTATGACTGTGATGATGTGTAATCCGTATCTACTTGATTTTTTTGCTCTTGCAAGGGGTTATGGTTTGGCGATAGGTTTCATGATGGGGAGTATTTATTATTGTGCTCGATATGTCCTTGATGGTGAATTAAAATATACCCCCCTCAGTATCTTAATGGCGATTCTCTCTGTTTATGCTCAATTTGCTCTGCTTCATTTTTACTTAGGATTGAACTTAATTTTATTGGTTTATAGTATTAGAACCTATTTTATTGATAAAAATATTAAAACCTTAGGCACTGCTTTAATCTATCAGTTATTAGGTTTGGCTCTTTTAGTGGCATTAATTTATTTACCCATCACCGCGATTTTAAAAGATAATCAAATTGCATATTATGGTACTAAAGGATTTTGGCAGGATACCATCTCCTCTTTATTATTTCACTCAATCTATGCACAAGGTTATTTTTCAGAATTGACATTAGATGTGTTTAAAAACCTGACAATTGCACTCTTTGCAATTGTAGTTTTATGTATTTTATTAAAACTGTTTAAAAAGGCAAATTTAAACAATCAATATCCTGCTTTGCTATCGGTTTCATTGTTTTCAGCGACGGCTTTGAGTGTTATTTTACAATTTCATTTACTCGGTAATCAATATGTAACAGATAGGACTGCGCTGTTTTTTTATCCGCTTTTAGCAATGCTGATGCCTGTGATGGCAGTTTGGAGTTTTGAA
>JANMYC010001097.1:0-4130 GCA_031381715.1 Saprospiraceae bacterium | reverse complement strand
GTACTGGAATCATCTCTTGAATACCCTCAATCGGAAGGTAGTTTTTATTCTTTTTTAAGGGTTTGAAAAGCCGCCTTAAAAACAGAACCGAGCGATGAATAAAAGAATCCCAACCCCATTTATCGGCGTAGTACAAGACCTTTTGAGCGGGGTTTTCCATATTCATCACAAAGCGACGAGCCATAGTTTTTGCTTTGTCAGTCGAAATAAAATACTCAAAACGGAGTAAAAGCAATTCGATGCTTCTAATCATTTCATCGTCTGTGTCGCGTAGGGTGCCATCCACATCAAAAATAATGGCTTTTATTTGGGTTTTATCAATCATAAATATTTTGTTAAAACGAGTATTGCGTGAATCAGTACTGAGGGGGTAAAACTGATTCTACTTTTTTATGGATACAGAGCAAAGCAAAAATATTTTGAACCATTTTCCTATTTTAATGCGCTATTTTGAGTAAAAAAAAGTAAAAAGAGGATTATTAAATTTTTATATCGTCGGTATTATTAGGAAAATTAGAAGAAAATCTCAACATTTGTTTTATAATTGTGCTCAGCAGTTACAATAATTGTGCTCAGCAGTTACAATAGTTATTACATTCTCATTTTAATAGCAAATCAAATAAAATTTCATTATAAATACCTTATTAAAAATTTATGGAAACTCAATTAGAAAAAATTCTCACCCACGTTTTTGATTCTTCAAAAGAAGCCACCAAAGAAGTTGCTCAACGAATTGCTCACCTCATAAAATCTAAAGCGGCTAAAGGTGAGATGTGCGTTTTGGGTTTGGCAACGGGCTCCACCCCTACATCACTTTATTCTGAACTGATTCGCCTTCATCGGGAAGAGGGTTTGAGTTTTAAGAATGTGGTATCATTCAATCTTGATGAATATTTTCCGATGGAGCTCGATGCTCTACAGAGCTACGTGCGCTTTATGCGAGAGCATCTTTTTGATAGTATTGACATCGATTTTGAAAATATCAATATTCCAGACGGAACGGCTGCGAAAGAGGATGTAGCTGAGTTTTGTAAAAAATATGAAGAAAAAATACGCTCTTATGGCGGTTTAGACCTCCAAATTTTGGGTATTGGTCGCACAGGTCATATTGGTTTCAATGAGCCGGGTTCAGGGTTGAAATCGCGAACGAGGATGATTACGCTCGACCAAATGACCATTACAGATGCGGCAAGCGACTTTTTCGGCGAAGAATATGTACCACGTAAAGCTATTACGATGGGCGTAGGGACCATCATGGAAGCAAAAGAAGTCATTTTGATGGCTTGGGGTGAAGGCAAATCACACGTGATTCGTAAGACAGTGGAAGGCGAAATCAGTGACCACGTGCCCGCAACATATCTTCAAAATCACCCTAATACCACTTTTTATTTGGATGCAGCGGCAGCAGCTGAACTGACCCGTTATAAAACACCGTGGTTGGTGCGGGAGTGTGATTGGAATGACGATTATTTAATAAAGCGTGCTGTTATTTGGTTGAGCCAAAAAGAGAAAAAACCGATTTTGAAACTGACCAATAGCGATTACAGTGAAAATGGTATGAGTGATTTGGTGACAGAATACGATAATGCTTATGGTGTCAATTTGAAAGTATTTAGCAAATTGAGGCATACGATTTCGGGTTGGCCCGGTGGAAAACCAGATGACTCTAATGCCAATCGTCCCGAAACCAATCCTCAATTTCCGAAGCGGGTTATTATTTTCAGCCCGCATCCAGATGATGACGTTATTTCGATGGGTGGAACTTTTATTCGCCTTGCCGACCAAGGGCATGAAGTGCACGTGGCGTATCAAACCTCGGGCAATATTGCCGTTTTTGATGATGATGTGGTGCGTTTTGTGGACTTTGTCAATGATTTTCACGCTGATTTCGGATTGGATAGAGGCGTCACACAAATGATGTTTGAGGGTATTCAAAATAGATTAAAAGATAAAAAGGCTGGGGAAGTAGATGCCGCTGAGATACAAAAACTGAAAGGTCTTATCCGCCGAGGCGAAGCTAAAGCGGGTTGCCGTTACGTGAGCGAAGATGTAATACCTCACTTTTTAGATATGCCTTTTTATGAAACGGGTACTGTGAAAAAGAAACCCCTCAGTAAAGCGGACATCGAAATTATCAAAAACCTTTTAACGGAAGTAAAACCGCATCAAATATATGCAGCGGGTGATTTGAGTGATCCGCATGGAACGCATCGCGTATGTCTTGACGCTATTTTTCAAGCTGTGCACGAACTAAAACACAATGTTTGGATGCAGGAATGCAGCGTCTGGCTTTATAGAGGTGCATGGCACGAATGGGAAATTGAAAATATCGACATGGCAGTACCCCTCAGTCCAGATGAGTTATTGCGCAAGCGCAGAGCTATATTCAAGCACCAAAGCCAAAAGGATAGACCGCTCTTCCCTGGTTCGGATTCCCGCGAGTTTTGGCAAAGAGCCGAAGAGCGTAACAGAGGAACTGCGAAAGTTTATGACCAATTAGGCTTGCCTGAATATGAAGCGATAGAAGCTTTTAAAAAGTGGGAGTTTATGTAAAAAACATCTTTTTTATATAGCTTTTATTTCAGAGATACCCCCTCAGTATTTGGGGTTTTAGAGCTATTATTATCGAAGTGAATCCCATCACTGTGATAGTAATAGCTCTTTTTTTAATTTCAAAAATGGGATGTTTTAAGCTTTTTTTAAATACGAAACAGGCTTTTTATCGTCAAATTTTTTAAAAAAAACTAATCGATTTACTAAAAAAATCAAGCTCTATTTTATGCAACTGAATTAAGCCCAGTTGATTCAATGGAAATACTTGAATAATACTTAATAAGAAAAAGTAATGAGAAATAAAATATAATAAGATTTTAAATTTTATTTAAATCTTAAAAAACTTTATTAAAATTATGCAAGAAGTTTTTTTTTAAGTAATTTTATAGTGAAATTAAAATAAAACCAAATTATTAAAAAAGTACTTGAGAAAAATTGACCATAATGAATCAACATACCCATCGAGTAGAAAAGAAGAATTCCTTTTTTTTAGATTAAAAAAGTTCTGTACGCATAGTTATTGAGCACATGAGAATGTGATTTTTTATCTTTTATTATTTTGTATCATCCTCTATAATTAATTCATATAATGACTCCTACTCAGTAGGCTCTTCATTAGCTAAAACGACTAAACAATACCAGTTTTACTGTCCCCAGTATGATTACTTTTTTAATACGTAAAGGTCATCACTGCTTTGGGTATGGCGAACTGTAGATTTTTATATGGATAACAATTTTAAACTTTATTTCTAACCTAATTAAACTAGGATTTGTATGAATCAGAAAAAACTATCACTGACAATCCTGTTTCTCTTAGCGGTGGTGACTTTTGCTTTGGCACAAATGAAAGTGTCTGGTAAAATATCAACTGCTAATGGAGAACCTCTCGTGGGGGCAAGCGTTATCGAAAAAGGCTCAAGCAACGGCATTGTGTCTGATATTGATGGCAGCTTTAGCCTTTCGGTAAAAGAGGGCGCAGTTCTTCAAGTCTCTATGGTCGGCTACGAAACCCAAGAGATTTCAGTAGGAAAAGAAAGCGTCATTAATGTTACACTTGCAGAAGGCACAACTCTAAGCGAGCTCATCGTTACCGCTTTGGGTATTGAACGAGCGCAAAAAACATTGACGTATTCGGCGCAAAAAATTGATGGTAGCCAAGTCAATCAAGTTCGTGATGCCAACTTTGTGAACACGCTCTCAGGTAAAGCGGCGGGAATAGTGGTTACTCAGGCTGCTGGTGGCCCTGGTAGTGCTACACGTATTGTGATGCGAGGTAATCGCTCTATTCAAGGTAATAACAATGCTTTGTTTGTGGTCGATGGTGTCGCTATTGATAATAGCACTCCAGCAGGTAATGTGGGTAACGACTTTGGTGGCTATCAAGGCTCAGATGGCGCTGCTAATATCAATCCTGATGATATAGAGTCTATTTCCATCCTAAAAGGTGCCTCAGCTTCAGTTCTCTACGGTAGCCGTGCAGGTAATGGTGTTGTGCTCATTACGACAAAAAAAGGTAAAGCTGGCAAAATTAGCGTAGATGTCAATTCTGGCATTGTTACCGAATCTCCTTTGATTTT
>JANMYC010001091.1:0-2445 GCA_031381715.1 Saprospiraceae bacterium | reverse complement strand
AGTCAGCGCAATTATTATGAAATTTATGATATTTTAATAAAAAATATTTGTTTGCAGAAGTATACTTTTACGTAGTGTTTATTTGACGGTTTCTTTAGGGCATATTTATAGGTTTAGGGTGTGGAGAATGAATAAGAGTTGTGTTCATCGGATGTAGAGGTTTTTTAAAATTCACTCTTGAGTTTTATACCGAAAGAACTAAAAAAGATTCATCGTAAATCCTAAATTTAATTCGTAAAAGTTAGCGAATGCAGCCTTAACAATTTTTTACCGTGATTGTGGAGAAGAGTCGATTTCTATTTTTACTAAATTTTAAAATTAAATTTCAGAGCGTTTAAGAATTCGGAATTTAATTTGGAAACTTATCTAAATTGGCAGGTGTTACAGTATTTTTATTACTCAAAACAATTAATCAAGAAATATTGTTATCTTTGCGGCAAATTTAGAACTAACCAAATAATACCAGAGAGAAAATTATTTTAAAATGACAGAAAATCTCGAACTTAAAGTAACTCTTGATTCTCCATCATCATCTGGACATAATGATGTAGAAAACTATATCAATGAAGTACTGAAGGATTATGAAACCTGTGTATTAAGCCGTGAGATTAGTCTTGTCGGTCGCCGTGAGGTGTTAACGGGTAAAGCAAAATTCGGTATTTTAGGAGATGGCAAAGAAGTTGCACAAGTAGCGCTGGCTAAAGCATTCAAAAAAGGGGACTGGCGAGCGGGTTATTATCGTGATCAAACACTCATGTTTGCACTGGGAGTCTCCACGCCCCAAGAGTTTTTTGCGCAATTATACGCCGATAGTGAAAATGATCCATTCAGTGGTGGTCGTCAAATGAATGCTCATTTTGCATCACCAACTGTTGACAAAAATACGGGTCAGTGGACTAATCACCTGGAGTCACACAATATTTCATCGGATATTTCATGCACGGCGGGTCAAATGGCTCGCGCAGTTGGTTTAGCGTTGGCTTCTAAGAAATATAGGGAAGTGGCTGAATTGCGTCAATCAACCCAATTCTCGAATATGGGTAATGAAGTCTGTATTTGTACGATTGGCGATGCGAGTACTTCCGAAGGACCTTTCTGGGAAGCGGTGAATGCGGCGGGCGTTATGCGCATCCCTTTGGCGATATTTATTTGGGATGATGGATATGGCATCAGCGTACCTTCAAAATACCAAACCACTAAAGGAAGTATTTCGGAGGCACTGAGGGGTTTTGAGATGAATGAAGAGGGCGAAGGCATTGATATATATACGTGCAAAGCGTGGGATTATCCAAGTTTGGTAGAAACAATTGAAGAAGGCATTGATAAAGTGAGAAAAACGCATATTCCCGCTATTTTTCACATTCAAGAAATGACGCAGCCACAGGGACATTCTACCTCAGGCTCGCATGAACGTTACAAATCCAAAGAACGCCTCGATTGGGAACGCCAAATGGATTGCAATAAGGTGATGAGAGAATGGATTATTTCTACCGGTTTTGCAACCGAGTCGGACTTAGAAACCATCGAATTGCGTTCAAAAGCCGCGGCGCGTGAATCGAAAAGCAGAGCTTGGAATGCTTACTTTTCGCAGGTAGTGGTTGTTAAAACTGAGATTGAGACTATTTATACCCATTTATTGTCTTCTCATCCCGATAAAGCTCCTAAAATTGAGCATTTGGTCAAAGAACTGAAAGGCATGCGTGAGCCTTTTCTTTCAGAATTGATAAAAAATATGCGCCAAATTGCTTTTATACTGAGGGGGTGCCACAGTGATGCTGTGAATAAGCTCACACAGTTGATTCAATCCATTAAAAATACCTCAACGGAAAAATACAGTAAGCATTTATACAGTGAAACGCCTTTTTCTGCTTTGCGCGTACCAGTCATTCCCGCTGAATATTCTGGTGAGCCGACATTGAAAAATGGTTATGAAATTATCAATACCTATTTTGATAAAGTTTTTGAAAAGCACAACAACGTTTTTGCTTTTGGAGAAGATGTTGGGCATATCGGTGATGTGAATCAAGGTTTCATGGGTTTGCAGGAGAAATACGGTGAAGAAAGGATTTTTGATGTAGGTATTCGTGAATGGACAATTATGGGGCAAGCTATTGGAATGGCTATGCGTGGATTGCGCCCGATTGCTGAAATTCAATATTTGGATTATTTAGTATATGCATTGGCTCCTTTGACCGACGATTTGGCTTGCTTGAGGTATCGCTCAAATGGTATTCAGCAAGCACCCTGTATTATTCGCACCAGAGGGCATCGCTTGGAAGGCATTTGGCACGCAGGTTCCCCAATGTCAATGATGATTTCTTCTTTGAGAGGTATATATATATGCGTGCCCCGCAATTTCGTTCAAGCGGCGGGCATGTACAATACGCTTTTAAGGTCAGATGACCCTGCGATAGTGGTGGAATGTTTAAATGGATATAGATTAAA
>JANMYC010001089.1:0-2142 GCA_031381715.1 Saprospiraceae bacterium | reverse complement strand
CCTTACCCATTCATCGGCTTTCAGTCTATGACAGATGGGGTGAAAACGTCTTCGAAACCCGCAATATTACCACCAATTCAATTGAACAAGGTTGGGATGCCACTTTTAGGGGTAAAAAAGTAGAATCCGATGTTTATATATACGTCGCCGAAGTGGAAGTTTTGACCGGTAAAACCATCATCATCAAAGGTGATGTGACGGTTGTGTATTAAATCAGTTTTAACCACTATTCTTAAACTACCCCGTATCGGATATTTCAACTCAATATCCGATACGGGACTGCTTTTTTGCTCTACCCTAAAATAAAACTATACCTTCAATTTCCTACCTTGATTCTGTTATATTTTAAAAATAATAATCTTTTTCTAGTTTTTAAATATAAAACAACAATTATAAATAATTGAAAATCAATTATTTGTATAGATTTATATTTTATATTTAAAAAATTACAGAATTAGGAGACGCGCCGCCATCTCAGAAGGACTTTCTTTGTACCATCGAATTGAAACAAACCATCTAAAAAAATAAAGTTAAAACGATTTAAAACAATTTAAAATGAGAACAACACTTACATTCATCTTAGCAGTTTGCTTAACATCAGTTTTCGCACAAATTACAGACACACTCCCTACCGCAATCGCCTCCACCGAATTTGTTATCGGGGTAAATAACACATCAGTTTCTTCTCGCAATGCATCCACAATTGATGCTTATGCTGATAATGGTTTTCAAGTAGGCATCATCAGAAAATATCCAGTGGGCAAGCTTTCTACATTCTCATTTGGAATGAACTTCATGACTGCCAAACACCAATTAACTTTCAAAGGAAAAACAGTCGCTTTTGATGACCAAGGCATCAGAGCCTACAATAATCTATATTTCAGAGTACCCGTTCAATGGACAATTTCACCCAAAGCAAATAGCCCATTCTACGTGAGTGCAGGACTTAACTTGAGTTCAACTTTGCAAAACCGCTCAACTGAAACTTTCTTGAGAACATCGTACATGGATGACGCCGGCACCAGATATGATAACCCAGTTGAAAAGAATATCAACCGTTACCGTGAAGTAGCTTCTTTGGATTTAGGAATCCGCATCGGTACAGGGGTGAATTTTAATTTCGCTAAAACAGCCTTTTCAGCGGGTGTTTTCTACAACCAAGGCTTATTGGTAAAAGACATGGGTTTCCGTCAACGCCAAATTGAATTCCAATTGGGAATGACTTTACCAAGTTTCAAAAGAGTACAAAAAGAGACTACTCAAACGCCAGGATACTGGATGAATTAGTCTTTTATAAATTGAATAAATGAGTTTTCTTATGATAGTTTTCTGTTATCTTCTTGCGATTAAGAGCCTTGAATTAATAATTCAGGGCTTTTTTGTTGGTAATATTTCAAATAACCCTATAAAATAGCCAATTATTTCAAATGAACTTTCCAAAAGTTTCAAACTTTTGGAAAGTTGAGGTCTCTTTTATATATTAAAACTTTTCTATTCAAAACCCAAACCCGCTCTATCCGTCAACTGAATTTTACCTCCCCTCAGTATCGGTGTCGGATAAGGATTATTGGATACCAACCAAGGCCCATCCAAATCCACCCAATCGCATTGCGGCGCCAATGCTGCTCCTGCCATAATGGCGCAACTCGTTTCGCTCATGCAACCAATCAATATTTTTAAATCCCTTTTACGCGCTTCGTGCACCATCTCCAAACCCTCCGTCAGCCCCGTGCATTTCATTAATTTGATGTTAATACCCTTAAAAGCCCCTTTTATTCTCTCAAAATCCTCAAATCTTTGAAACGATTCATCTGCCACGGTCGGAATCGGCGCCCCCTCAGTAACAAAGGCATTCCCGTCAATATCCTCCTTAGGCATGGGCTGTTCAATGAGTTCCACGCCCTGCGCAGCCACCCAATGCGCCATATCCAAGGCAAAATACCTATCTTTCCAACCTTGATTGGCATCCACATAAAGTGGTTTATCCGTCATTTCACGAATCGTATTGATGATTTTTTTATCATCATCAGACCCTAATTTTATTTTTAAAACCTTGAAATCAGCTGCTTCTTCCACTTTTTGTCGCAATACTGAGGGGGTATCAATGCCCAGTGTACAACTCGTAATGGGCATATTTTGAGG